>JALTZF010000143.1:907-7878 GCA_027046265.1 Pyrodictiaceae archaeon | reverse complement strand
GTTAGTGGAGAGCTCTCCCCTAAGCACGTTGCAAGTGTCATTGCTAAGCTTGCATCAGAAGAGGCTGGCCCAGTAAACGCTACAGGGCTCCTAGCAAGCATCCTAGCCTCCTACGACCCCGAGGTATCCATGACGCTGGCTGGCTCGTGGGACAAGGCTGTGGATGCTGCAGCAACCATAGTGGCCGCTATGGGTGCACCAGGAGAAGCTGCTAAGGCTGTAGCAGAGCTTGTCAAGGAGTACCCTGAGCCTAGCAGGGAGCAAGTAGCGGCTGTGGCTGCAAAGCTGCTCTCTGCAAGCCTCCCAGCTGAGGCCCAGCCACTGCTAGACATTGTGGTCTCCTACGACCCTGAAGGCCGTGGTGTCGTGGCTGAGGATTCTTCGCTGGCTCTGGGTCTCGCAGTGGACTATGTCTACAAGGCGGCAACAGCTATGGGTGTTAGCGTTGACCGGGGCTTGGTGGAGAAGATAGCAGAGCTAGTGGCCTCGGGCAAGGCTAGCCGTGAGGCTCTCCAGAAGCAGGCACTGAGCCTGGTGGCTGAGAGGGCTAGAGAAGAGAGGGGGGAGGGAGCTGCGAAGGTTATAGTGGCTGTGCTAGAGAGGTATGATCCCAGTGCTCGTGGCGTCCTCGCCTCAGACCCTGAGAAAGCCCTGGAGGCTGTGCTATGGCTTGCAGAACTCCAGGGCCAGAGGACCCCCTTCACTGCTAGGGACTTGCTTGCTGTGCTGAAGGGAGAGAAGAGCATAGAGGATCTGGTGGCAAGCGTCTTCGTCGAGGAGAGTGCTGGGAGGGCGCCTCTAGGGGCTAGGCACCTCGTTGAGGAGCTTGCAAGGATTGTAGTGAGGGAGGGGCCTGGTATACCTAGCGAGGAGAAGTGGAGAATTGTACGCCAACTCGTCCTGGAGCAAATGAGAGGATACGCCGGAGCAACCATTGGCGCTCCTCTACCGCCGGGTCTTGCCGGGGAGGTTGTGGATGTAGCTATTATGGTTGCACGTGGCCACCTAGGCTTAGAGGAGGCTGCTAGAGATATTAGTGAGAGAGTGCTCTTGGCGGCTGTTGCCCCACGCCTACTAGAGGAGGCTTCTGGGACACTAGTGTCAAGAGACTTGAAGTCCTTTACTGTAATGGTTGCAGCTCTGGGTGAGGGTGAGAAGGAGAAAGCTGAGAATACTATGCGTGTAGGCGATACTGCTAGGAAGCTCCTAGAAAGCCTTGGCTTCAACGCTGAAGTCTACGTTGACGGGAAGAATGTGCTCTTGTACGAGGTGAGAGAGTACGCTATAAGAGACGTTGAGAAGACCTCTAAACTGAGCGAGCTGGGCACATTCATAGTGCTACTTGTCCTCCTTGAGAGCCTGCTAGCAGTAACACTACCCTACATAGGTATAGTACTAGGCTTAGCACTTGGAGGAGCAATAGTCTACATAGCAGCCAGCCACGGCATGATAGACTTGTCGTCACATATACAGAGCATAATGGTGACAACTGCTCTTGGCTTAGGAGCAGACTATGCAGGCTACCTCATCTATAGGTTCAAAGAAGAGTACGCTCTTACAGGTGACGCCCGCGAGGCTGCTAGGAGAAGCTTGAAGCGTGCTGGCCCAGCAATAGTGGCTAGTGCCCTGACAGTCGTCATAGGGTTTGGGAGCCTCCTACTAGCATGGGACATATCATTCCTTCGCGGCTTCGGCCAAGCAATACCCATAGCAGTGGCGGCAACAGCTCTAGCCTCCTTGACGCTCGTGCCAGCACTCCTAACAGTCATTGGTGGCCGTAGCTGGTTCTGGTGGCCACGGAGGCCGCGGCAGGAACACTTTGCTGCTAAGGGGAGCAAGTTGATGAAAGCTCTTGTGAAGCATAGAAGAGCAGTACTGTCAGCAATGGCGGTACTAATAGTTGTCTCAGGATACTTCTACGCCATGTTCCAGGGTACGCATGACATGAAGCTTATGCTCCCAGAGAATGCCCCAGCCTATAAGGCGTTGAAGCTGCTGGGCAGGGAGTTCTATGCTGGTGTAACTGACCCCATACTAGTAGTTGTGGAGCTCCCAGAGAACTTGTGGGAGAGTAATGCTTCGTGGAGCATACTACAGGGCCTCGTAGAGGAGGTCTATGATGCAGGCAGCATAGGAGTAGTAATGGCGCCAACACACCCTACAGGGAAGCCCCTAGACCGCGCCGCGGCCCTAGAGGCTGGAGGCAGACTATTCACGAGTAGCGATGGTAGACTAGCACTCATCCAGATAGTGTTAAGTGTTGATCCCTACAGTAGTGAGGGCATCAAAGCGATAAGAGAGATACACAGAATAGTACACAGCTACGCAGAGAAGCACAACATAAAAGCCTACATGGGGGGCACACCCTACGCAACACTAGAGATGGACAACATACTCACACAGCAGTTCTACCAGCGTGTACTCCCAGCAGCAGCTCTCCTCATGGCGTTAACCTTCACAGCCATATTTGGCGGGCTATGGATCAGCATTGCATCACTACTAGTAATCATAGGCGCAGCAATGACTGGCATCATGGCTAGCACAATACTGTTCAAGTACATATTCGGCAAGGAAATGCTCTGGTTTATGCACATAGTGACACTAGCAGCAGTAATGGGCGTGGGAATGGACTATAACAGCTTCTTCCTAGCAAGAGCACTAGAAGAATGCCACAAGACAGGATGCGACCCGGAGAAATCAGTAGTAAACGCCGCAGGCAGAGTAAGCAAGTTCATAGTAGGACTATCACTCGTAGTAGCCATAGCATACGCAACACTCCTAGTAGCAGAGAATACTGGCATGAAGGAGATGGGCTTTGCACTAGCAACAACAGTCCTCGTAGCAGCACTCATGGCATCATACCTACTAACACCACTAGTAGTATCAGTACTAGGCAAACACGCATGGTGGCCCTGGGGCCTAAAGAAGAGAATAGAGCACTAAGCCTCCCACGCCACCACTATTTTATGAGACGACCACTAGCTACAAATAAATCTACCTTCCCTCAATTATGGATTCTACATGAAAGAACCAGGTTGTTGCAGAACCTAAGTTGTTAAGTACACCTACAGCTACCTGTCTATTATTGAGAGATGGGCTCGCGGAGTACCGTTACAGGTGACAACATATTGTCTCTGACCAGTGAAGAGAAGGAGAAACTGCTAAAAGCCGTCGAGGAGGATCGCGAGTTCCGCTATGCTCTTATGGGTTTGTTGGGTTTTAAGGATATTTTGGATCGTATTGTTCGTCTTGAAGAGCGTTTTGCTAAGTTGGAGGAGAGGCAGCAGAAGCTAGAAGAGAGGTTTGCTAGGCTTGAGGAGGAGTTTAAGAAGCTCTATGAGAGACAGCAAAAGCTTGAGGAAAGACAGCAAAAACTAGAAGAAAGATTTGCAAAGCTAGAAGAGCGCTTTGCAAAACTAGAGGAGAGGATAGTAAGGCTTGAAGAGAGACAGCAAAAACTAGAGGAAAGGTTAGTGAAGCTTGAAGAGAGAATAGTAAAACTAGAGGAGAGACAGCAAGAAACTGAGAATATCCTTATAAGTGTACTTGATAAGCTCTCAGCCCTCTACGAGTCCTTCGAGACTTTAAGGCATAGAGTAGAACTCCTATCCCTAGAAGTTGGTGCTCTTGCAGAGAGCACCTATTCGAGATTTGTCCTAGAAGAATTAAGGAGTGAGGCTACCGCGAAGGGTGAGAGCATAATTTCATGGAGGAGAAACTACAGAGTCGACGGAGAGGACATAGACTTGCTTGTCGAGACAGATAAGACTGTATACATAGTAGAGGTAAAAGTTAAGCCTAAACACAGCGATGTAGGAGCACTGCTCGCCAAGGCAGACCTTGTAGCCAAGAGGTATCCTGGCAAGAATGTTGTCCCAGTACTAGCAGGAGCTATGATAGGAAGTGAAGTAGAAGAATACGCAGAGCAAAGAAAGATAAGAGTCTATATATACTAGTGGACTTAGAGGTATTTGAGGAGATAATAAGCCTATCGAGGTATACCGCGAACATTATTTAGCTATCCGTTATTAGGTATTCACAACAATATACAACACGCATGAGTTCGTAATAGTGTTAGAAGAGGAGAATTCCGGGTAGCATGTCTTCGAGAGGCCCCGATACAGTCTTGGCAACGCTTCTTATCCGAAAGCCTCACTGGCAGGGGGTTGTCTTATGGGTGTCATGCTCAGGTTAAGGGGCTCCGAGGTTGTGGACGGTCACTGGTTATTAGAAGTTTTGAGTAGGCTTTGCAGGAGAGAACCCTTATCAGTGCATTGTTACGCGGTCTACTATCTCACGAGAGAACCTGATAGATCTGAGATAATGCTACTAGTCCAAGACGAGAGTATTGAGTCTTATGCCCTGGTATGGCGTGGTGGCAAGTTTACTATTCAGGACATCTACGAGGTCTACATATGGAATCCCAGCCGAGAGGTTGTAGCAAGCATCAAAGTCTCTCCGGTTAAGAAGGCTGACATACAACTATACGGTGATGCTCCCAACGCTGTAGAGATGGTTGTTGAGCATTTTAGGGAGCTTGGCTTCAAGAGGTTTGGCGCCCTAGACTTCCACGACATGATATGCAGTAGTGAGAGCTTCAAGCCTAGCCCCCTCGAAAAACTTGCTGTGAAGCTGGGAGAGGAGCACGCAGAACTATACAGGGACTTGGAACTTGAGAGGGGGATAGAGATAACTGTGGATGAGGCTAGAGAGATTCTGAAAACATACACTCATTACGGTGTAATAGTAGGCAATGTCCTCGCCTCAATAGCTGCGAGATACGTGGCCCTCCCATGGCTCCACGTGATAGGCGGCGTGTTCACGAGGAAGCCATATAGGGGGAGGGGCTACGCGAAAGCTGTAACCTCGGCTCTGACAAGAGAAGCAGTATCCCAGGGCGCTATTGCTGGCCTACACGTAGAGGCAGACAACGAGCCCGCCATAAGGGTCTACACGAGCCTCGGCTACAAGGTTCTCAGAACCCGGAAATGGATATTCGCACACCCCTAAGTATGGATCCTCATTTCAGCTGTCTACCTCAGCAAGAAACACTAATGAGAGTCTTAGGATAGATTCCTCGGGATTAGTGTGCAAATTAGCATATTCATGCTCCATTCTGGAAACTGGGCTCTGAAAACCCTCTTCCTATTATTGCTTTATACCAGGTAAAAATACTAGCCCAGATTCTGCAAGGTGTGCCCTTTATGTGAACAATGCTATAGAGAGCTTATACAAACACTCCTAGCGTAGCTGCAGAGTAGGATACGTATTCACCCCTTCCTCGTTATATTTACATACTTAGGATTGATGTATATTTCGTGAGGGACGTATTTGTATGCTTCAATTACCTCCATGTTCTTTGCGTCTATCTTCATTAGTATCTCAACACGATGCAGTTTATCCCCTGTCCTAGGGGTAGCCACTACTATTGCAACACCATTTCGTACGCCGTAGAATGTTAGGTTTACCTCGTCCTCCCTCAATCCATACTTCTCCAATAGGAATTTCCTAGCTACACCAAGCACTTTCTCCATGACGCTCCTAGCCCGAGAACTCATCGATTCTGGTAGCTGGCTTGGCACATTACGTATACCGAGTGAAGGGTTTATCCCTACTACCTTCTTGGAGGAAAGGTCTACACATACAATGAGCTGTTTAACCCACCCCATATACTCTAGAGGACCCTCATCGAGTTCGGATACGTTGAACTCAAGCCACACCGGGTTAGGGAAGCTTACGAGTGCACAGCCGCCAACTATGTCGCCTCTCTCATTAGTCGACGGTAGCACACCACTGATACTATACTCTCTCCGTTTCAGCGCCTCTTTGACGATCCTGTCACTCATAGCTATGCTGAGTACTTCTTCTCGGATACTTGCAGGCATAGAGGGTGTCCCTGTGAAATTGGATTGGATTACTATTGGCTGGAAGGGTACTGGAGGGGGAGGTGTTTGAGGTGGTGGATTAATGTACTTTACTATATCGTCATAGTTAAATGCTGCAACAGCTACTATTGCAACGACTACAACGATGACAACAGCTAGCTGGACAAGCCTCCTCCCAGCTATATACATATGTCACACCTTTCTTTCTCATATTATATAATGCTATACTTCTCTCTGTTTTTTCTCTCAAGGATATGCCTCAGTATATTGTACAAGTGTTAATGCTAGAATCTAAGCTCCAAGGAGGAGAGAGTGCCCCATTCTCCTCTTGTATGCTACTCGTCTCCATGTCTCTATGGTAGCCTAGCCCTCAGGAACCATTCATGGGGGAGAGTCATTAGCTCATAGAGTTCTTTACCCTAGAGGTGATCTCCTTGACTAGCTTCTCGACGCGCTTTAGTGCGAGTTCTACGTGCTTCCTACTGCACCAGCCCTCGTAGAAGCATGTATGCATGGCGTTCCCAGCATTCCAGGAGTCACTAATCCACTCTCCAAACTCGTCGATTAGCTTCTTCGAGTACTCCCAGAGGTCGTGATGGCTCGTCAACTGTTTATTATCCTTCGAATAGGCATAAGCTTTGACAGCTAGCGCCGTGGCACTCCATAGCTTCTCTGCGGCCTGCCGGACATTGCCTTTTCCAAGCTCTTCGCGGGCCTCCTTAAGGAGTTCCTTAGCGGCCTCGATATATTCTACTGCCTTGCTTTTAGGGTCTAGGCCTTGGCTCAGTAACTCTACAAGATACTCGTCAACACTAACTCCTAGTTTCTCAGCTTCTTCCCGGGCACGCTTGGCAAGTCGGCCACGGACAACGATGACTTGGCTCAACTAAGAGCCACCACTTAAAACTACGTACGTGCTAGGAGATAAAAACACCTATAAAGCTGGTAGTCAAATATCTGAACTTCCTTGTTTCGCGTCTTTATGCTAGGTATGTTTTGCTGAACTTGGCTACTACGAGTGCTATGAAGGCTGTGGATACTGCTAGTAGGCCTATAGTGTCTAGTGTTAGGGGTGTAGAGTGTACC
>JALTZF010000143.1:0-897 GCA_027046265.1 Pyrodictiaceae archaeon | reverse complement strand
TAGTCTTCTCGATAGGTCTATTGTGTAGTAGTATAGTGGGTTTATGTATGCTAGGCCCCCTATTATCCCACGCAATATTCTTGGCAGAAACACGTATATAGCAACCTTAGAGGCCTCTCTGACACGTAAAGCGCCTAGGGAGACCTTTGTCTCCCCGTGATGGAGGATGTCCGGGTTGAGTGTAGAAGTGCGTGTCTACGTGTCTAAGCCTTCTCCAGCTTATTTTGCTGCTGGAGTCCTCGTTGTGACGTGGATAGTCTCACTAGCCACGGGAGGCTTTGTACTCTACCTTAACAGTATAGCTGTAGGGCTAGCATCCACACCTCTCCTAGGGCTTGCTGGTATGGCCCTTACACTTGTTGCTGCCCTCTACCTGTTCTACAAGACAACTCTAGCCTTGTATCGTGGCCTCCATGGGAGGCAAAGCTTTCTGGCGGGGGTTACTGGGTCAGCACTCTTCTACACTGCACTCTACGCTCTCTCGTCTGTCAAGGCTTCACTAGTGCTTGCCTCTTTACTCGTCATGCTCGCAATCATTATCCACGCAGGCTCGTCCTATGGGGCAAAGACTGGGGGAAGGCTAGGGCTGCCTCCTGGGCTCTTGCAGGCTAGGAGGCTTTCTAGGGAGCTACTACTTGTTGTTGCTCCTGCACTAGGCATCCTAGCCTTAGTGACGATATACTCTCCCATTGCTTCGGGGAGGCTTGTAGAGGTTGTAGAGCTGGAGAGGCCTATAGATGTTAATGGGTTGAAGAGATTCATACCACTCATGGCTGCATACACGTACGCTAGCGACCGTATTCAAGTACCAACACACCGCGTCTATCCTGGTGATAGCTATGTATACTACCTGGGTAACCATAGTGTATACAACTGGCTTATAGAGCCTGAGGGCTT
>JALTZF010000142.1 GCA_027046265.1 Pyrodictiaceae archaeon | reverse complement strand
GTATAGGGGTTTGGCATACCGGATGAATGGAGTGAAACGTTGACAGGGAATACAGGGAATATGGGAAACACCATCGAAATCCTGGAAATCTCTACGACTTCTAAGGAGGTTGCGCACTTTGGCCCGTTTCGTATTCCACGAGGGAAGGCCCTACCCCTAGAGGCGCGCCCGTTGACCGTCTTCGTAGGCCCCCAAGCCAGCGGAAAGTCGTTGTTGATGCAATTGCTCTTCTTCTTTCAAGCCTTTCCGTTTTTGCTCGCCCGATTCACCGCAGAAGAAGAAGTAGAGCCAGTGGTCGCGGTTCAGGCCCTTTTGGATCGTCTACGTCGTGGAGAGGTGAGGGATAAGACGCGAGGCTTTTATAATTTTGTACGCAACAACGTACAGTTTTCGTATCGGCGACACAAGCACATTCTCTATCCCAGGTACGCTGAGGCCCAAATTCGCGTATATGCTACACGAAGCCGGCCAAAGCTTTCCCCTGCTTTAGAAGCGTACATCCAGGCCCAGACCATCCAGGTAGGATGGCGGGAAAAATTGCTGCGCCCAGAACCGGCTATATTTATCCCTGCGGAGCGTTCATTTTATTCTCGATTTCTCAACATCGAACCCAGCGTGCTTCAACTTCACGCGTTGCCCCTGACGATGCGCTTGTTTTCCTTTGTTCTGGAACGGGCTCGAAGCGATGTGCAGGGGTGGAGCGAAGGAACCCCCGATACCCCTGAAGGGTCCTGGATACAGGAGCGCGCGAAAGCGATGCTGCAGGGGGAAGCGTATATTCCCAGGACCGGTCCCAAAGTATGGAAGTGGCGCACCATAGAAGGGGCGGTCCTTGATCTTGAGATGGCTTCGTCAGGGCAGATGGAGGCCTGGCCGATTATCATCATCGCGGCTTTGCTTTTCTCGTGGCGACGTGACGGCATCCTCTCCGGGGACCCCTATACGTTTACCCTTTACATTGAAGAGCCAGAAACCCATCTCCATCCCCTGGCGCAACTGGAGATGCTCAAGATCATTGCATATCTCGTCAACCACGGTTTTGCCGTAACCTTCACGACGCATTCCCCCCTTCTGCTGTTTCTACTCAATGCCCTCATAGAAGCCAGTTCGATCAAAGAAACGACCCAGGATGACGTCCTCCCCGAACCCGCAGTTCGCCTCCGCCCGGAAGACGTGATCGTTTATGAGGTCAAGGATGGCGGCATAGAACGGATCATAGACGAAGACGGGTGGATTGACGAAGACCGGATGCGACAGGCCGAATGGGTTGCTGACAGATACCTGTACCAGGTTCGGGACCGTTTGGAATCTCTGCCGGAGATGTCCCATGACCCAGAATCTCCCTGATTTGCGGGAGTTCATCATAGATCCACCCACTCTGAAAGAAAGCGGGATTACGCTGGCGTTACAACCGTCTTCAAACTTTGAAATATATCGTCTTGATGAGGTTGCCGGTAAACCAGGGTTTTTCAATCACCTCCAAAACCAAAAACGATGCGACGCCGTACTGGTCGGCCAGCATGGGGATAAGACTGTAGTCATCTTTTTTGAGTTGAAGTCAGGTGACGCGCGGGACGCTGCAAAACAGCTGCGAGACAGCATATCGTTTTTCTGCAAATCATCTGAGACTGGCCGCCTC
>JALTZF010000141.1 GCA_027046265.1 Pyrodictiaceae archaeon | reverse complement strand
CCTGTAAACTTGAACTCCCGGAAGAGCTAAGTGACTCGGTGTTCAGCTACATGTTGGACGACTTGCTCGTTGTACATGTAGATGATACCGGGCTATTGCAGAACAGCGAGTTCATAGATGCTTTGCGAAGGCTCACCCAGGAGAGCATGACATCTAAGCTAGCGTCTCTTGCTAAATCCCTTGCTAAAAGGCTCCTTAACCGAGACAAGTCCTAGCTCGATAAGCCTCTGCAGTATCTCGGAGGCTATGCTGGCCAGGGCTACGGGGTTCTCGCTGCTCGGCGTGTAGATGCGTCCACTCCGGCCCAGAGTTATCCTCATCCTTCTGCGCTTGTCTATGATTATGACGCCTGAGACCCGGCCCCGCCTTGTAAGCACGCGAACCATCTCATGGCTTTCTAGGTGGTCCCCGTGGAACGAGGCTGAGCGCAGTCGGGTGTCACGGATATCTCTAACCACTATCCACTTCACGTTGCCCAGCTCTGATAGACGGCTGACTATGTCTGGGTTCTCGAAGCTTACGGAGACCGTGTAAAGTGTGATGCTTGCCCTCACCGAGAGCGCGTAGGCTAGGGGTGTAAAGGTATCCTTCTTATCGCTTATGAGCAGTGCGTAGCTCATCAGAGGCTCCTTGTCGAGTAGAAATATTGAAGCATGTCTTACCTCCTTAACGCGGAACTGGCCTTCAAGACTGTTAAGCGTAACGGGTACCTCTACATCTATGCTATAATATGTTGTAGATTGTGTGCCGACATGTGTAAGCCCGATATGCCTCTTCTCTTTCGGCTTCACGAGTAGTGCTATGTGTTTATCAAGATTGTATTGCGGATTGAAGAGGTGTATGGTGCTATATTGTACGTTCTTGCCTTTGTTACGGGAGAACCACTCTTCGAGCCTTTTAATGTCGGATATTGTCTGAAGCTTTGCGAATGCACATACAAGACCCATTAGCTCCACCTCCTATTCCTTCTATTAACCGGGATCCCGTGTTTCCGTTCCCACTCGTGAAAGCGTTCTATGAAGAGCTTAGTCCTGCATTCCATGTATTCATGGAGCTTTTTCTCAACCTCGGGATCGTCAGGGCTCTTCTCCAGCAGCAAGTCAATGATGTCACCGCTGCAAGGATCCTTCTCTCTCTGGGCCTCCCTGCCCCTGATCTCTTCTACCACGGGCTTCCGGCGCAGGAGCGCGGGCTCGTTGTTCGCGTAGGGGCTCCACCTTGGCCTAGACTCTATGGGCTTGTACTCCCCCGCGGCCCCGGGCTCCACGTCGTGGTACTCGGGCTCCACCCACTCCACGGGGCTAAGCTTCTCGGCTACCCGGTAGGCTATTGCTACGCATGCCACGCCATAGGGCACTATGAAGAAGAGTAGGCTGAACAACAGATCTCCGTGCCTGTAGAGTATGCCTGTTGCAGACAATAGTATGAGGAGCCCGAGGAACACCAGCCTATAAGGCCACAGCAAAGCATAGCCTACAACAATGATCCCCATAACGACGAGGAAGAGCCACGGAAAATCGAACGTGTTCATAACCCAGATAGACAAGGGCAAAAGCGCGAAGAGAATCAGAGAGAATAAAGCCGTGAGCGCAAGCCTCCTATTCAACCTCCAACCTCCCGCCCCGCCTAGGCAGGCTCAACAATGATCCTGCCATTCTCCACGCGGACACGAACAAATTCCGGGTAACCTAGAGCCTCCACAAGGCGCTTTGGAAGTAAAAGCCTAAGCCTACCGCTGTAGTTTTTAATTTTTGCATCAGCCTCATTGCTTGGGATAAGAATAAGCTTGCCATTTGCTATTTGTGCTTTATATGTGCCTGCTAGGTCCTCCATCCCGATTGGAAGGGCGATTAACGCAGCACCACGGCCTACCCGTGTTAATCTTCTCACTATTTCGCCTTTGCTGGCTGTGGGTTTTACTCTGGCTTCTACTTGTCTTAGGACTTCTAGTCGTTGGGGGGCTGGTAGTTGGAGGAGCATCCCTGTTATGGTGTCTACTAGCCTTGCCACGCTCATCTCCTGTGTCCCAGAATTATCTTCTCTGGTATGTACTACCTTTTGTGTTTCTGCGGCCATTCTCTCATACCTATAAGCGAGTGTTAAGTGGCGGGCCCGCGGGGATTTGAACCCCGGATCACCGGCTCCGCAGGCCGGCGTCCTATCCTGGCTAGACTACGGGCCCAGCTGTAGCTTCTCCATTAATTCATCCGTGCCTATAGGGGGCTGTTTATATCTTTTATTCTAAGAAGAGGTTATTGGTTCTCTAGGACTTATAGGCCGCATGTGCCTTAAATGGTGTTACACTACTCCTATACTATAGTTATTGGGGTTTCTATTGGTGCGTAAGAACGCTCGGCGACGACGTGGTGAGCGTTCATTATTTGACTTTATAAACGCTAGTCATGGCCAGGAAGTGACGGGTAAAAAACCTCATAAAGATCATCGTAAAGTAGATAAAGTGGGGTCGAAAGGTGATGATGAATATTTAAGGGCAAGTGCGGTTAATGATGGTGCAAGTTTTCAGGATAAGGTTCTTAGTCGGCTACTTTCTGAGCTAATTAATTCTAAGAAGAAAATTGGTTACGAAAGTAGAGCTAATGATGCTAGTATACTTGATTCCCAATCAGTGCAGTTAGTGTCAACACGTAAAGGCTATAGTGTTGAGAACAGGGCTACACCCGCACTTTATAGCTTGAGAGAAAACAGTGAGAGTGACGTAAAGGCTAGCTTGGCTGCCAGTAGTGTAGAGAATCTCCTGAAGATGTCGAGTTTTCCCCTTACACGCACTCCTTCCGAGGCTCCTGAGGGTAGGGATCTATATCTTCTCCAGACGTTTTACGATGGTGAGAAAGGTGTTGTAGCTGTAAAGCTCTATGATAGTGTGTCTGGCACAGTATATGTCTACTATGATAAGACTGGCTATAAGCCATATTTCCTTACTGATGTACCTCCAGATAAGGTTCAAAGTATCCCGGGCATAGTAACTCATAGTGGCTTTGATCATGTCGAGGTTGTTGATAAGTTCGATCTTCTCCGATGGCAGAAACTTAGGGTTACTAAGATTGTTGTTAAGACCCCTGATGTCGTACCAACTCTGCGCAATAAGGTTCCACGCGCATGGGAGGCTAACATAAAGTTTCACCACAACTACATCTATGACCGCGAACTTGTGCCTGGTATGGTTCACCGTGTAGAAAATGGTGTATTAAAGCTTGTTAACCGAGAGGTCAACCCTGAGGCCGAGAAGCGTATTAGGGAAATATTTAGTGGCGAAGACAAGGATACTGTTGAGATTGCTGTTAAATGGTTTCCACTATTCGAGCAGGAGCCTCCCAAGCCTAAGAGGCTTGCTGTAGACGTTGAGGTCTACACACCATTTAAAGGCCGTATTCCTGATGCAGGAAAGGCTTCTTATCCTATCATAAGTATAGCTTTTGCGTCTGATGATGGTCTTAGGGTAGTTTACGTGCTTTCAAGGCCTGGGTTCAAGGCAATTAATCTTAGAGAAAAATTGTCAGAAGGAACACATATTGAGTTATTTGATGATGAGAGAGCACTACTTCTAGAGGCCTTCCGTCTAATAGCTAACTACCCTATCGTACTCTCGTTTAACGGCGACCAGTTTGACTTTCCATACATGTTTAATCGCGCAATAAAGCTTAGTATACCTCGTGAATACATACCATTCAAACCCATGAGAAGCCACATGTCATTAAGGTATGGAGTACACATTGACCTGTACCAGTTCTTTAGTATTAAAGCAGTCCAAAGCTATGCTTTTGGTAATGCCTATAAGGAGTTTACACTTGATGCAATTTCAGCTGCACTACTTGGTGAACACAAGATAGAGGTTGAAACCTCTGTAAGTGATCTGGACTTTTTTGAATTAGTAAGATACAACCTACGCGATGCAGAACTCACACTTAGGCTAACATGTTTCGATGATGACCTAGTCTGGAAGCTCATAATACTCTTAATGCGTATATCCAAGCTACCCATAGAAGACTTAACGCGAAGCCAGGTCTCAGCGTGGATAAAAAGTTTATTATACTGGGAGCACCGTAGGCGAGGATACCTCATTCCAACAAAAGAAGAGATACTTGCTTTAAAAGGTGCTACAAGGTCTGCAGCTATAATTAAAGGTAAAAAATACCAGGGTGCAATAGTTCTTGACCCGCCAAGCGGTGTGTTCTTTAATGTTGTTGTGCTTGATTTTGCGAGCCTATACCCTAGTATAATAAAGAAGTGGAATTTAAGCTATGAAACGGTCAACCCAGTCCACTGTCCTGGCAATAAGATAGAGGAAGTCCCTGATGTTGGACACAAAGTATGTAAGAGTATGCCTGGGCTAACAGCACAAATAGTAGGCCTCTTAAGGGATTATAGAGTCAAAATATACAAGCGCAAGGCTAAGGACAAGAATTTAAGCGAAGAAGTTCGTGCATGGTATAACACTGTCCAAGCAGCCATGAAGGTCTACATAAATGCAAGCTATGGAGTATTTGGTGCTGAAAACTTCCCATTCTACTCGCCTGCTGTAGCGGAGAGTGTTACAGCTATAGGTAGATACACTATTAGGGAGTCTTTACGTAAAGCAGCAGAACTCGGGCTCTTTGTGCTTTATGGTGATACGGACTCTCTTTTCATATGGAACCCGTCAAAGAACTCACTTAGCGAGCTACAGAGGTATGTTGAGGAGAACTTCGGTCTTGACCTTGAAGTTGACAAGGTGTATCGGTTTGTAACGTTCAGTGGTCTGAAGAAGAATTACATAGGAGTATATGAAGATGGCGGTGTAGACGTAAAAGGCCTTGTGGCTAAGAAAAGAAACACACCAGAATTCTTAAAGAAAGAATTCAATGACATACTCTCCATAATAGGTTCGATAAAGTCTCCAGAGGACTTCATAAAGGTGCGTCAGACCATAAAGGAAAGGCTGCGGGAGGTATATAACAAGCTAAAGGGATTCGAATATAATCTTGACGAATTAGCTGTGAGTATGGCCCTTAACAAGCCCATTGAAGCATACACCAAGAATACTCCTCAACACGTAAAAGCTGCTAGGCAATTGCTTGCAGCTGGTATCCAAGTACTACCAGGAGATGTTATTACTTTTGTCAAGGTAAAGACTAGTGAGGGAGTGAAACCAGTTCAACTCGCTAGGCTCCTTGAGGTTGACGTGGAAAAATATATTGACATTACTAAGAGTATATTCGAGCAAGTGCTTTCAGCGCTTAACATGAGCTGGGACGAAATTATTGGAGCATATAGACTTGAAAGATTCTTGATGCCTAAACGATAAAAGGCTTCATAGGTGCAGGTTGTTTTGACAATAATATTTAAGATTTGCAGATGGCTTGACCGCGATGAGTATCTAAAAATAACAGAGTTTGCCGAATACCTGGGTAGAAAGTCTGGCTGTAGTATGTTCTCATTTAAGTATGGTGCAATGTATTCTAGTAGACTTGAAGAATATATAGGGTATTTAGAGAGTATAGGTGCTGAAATAAGTAGAGAAGACAGAGAGAAAATAGAGAATATAATCAAAGAGTACACTACGATCCGTATTGAAAAAACAGAGGAAGGTTTCATCATATACTCTAAAGCAAGGCTCTCTTCAATACTTGAAGAGTTCCGAGCTAAGGGTCTAGCCTACTATTCTAGAATAAAACAAGGATTCATAGTCAAGCCCTATGCTATAGTGGACGTCGTCTCAAGTTTTTCACGGAATGGTTTTACCGTAGTGGATAACACATGCCTTATAATGTGCCGTAGAACAGTAGATGTACAATTCTATGGCAAACTGAGAGATTATCAGAAGGAAGCTCTTGAATCATGGGTAAAAAATAGTTTCAGAGGAATAATAGCATTACCTACGGGGTCGGGAAAGACCGTAGTAGCTCTAGCAGCTATGGCCCAACTCAGTGTTCCAACACTCATTGTTGTTTACACGCGTGAACAACTTCTTGAGTGGTTCAACAAACTTCTAGATTTTACTAGTTTAAGACAAAGTGATATAGGTAAATTATATTCTGAAGAAAAGAGTATTAAGGAGGTCACCATTGCAACGTACCAGTCTGCCTATAGGAACATAGATCAGTTGCGTGACAGGTTTTCCTTGTTAATTGTTGATGAAGCCCATCACTTGCCAGCTGACAAATTTCGGTACATAGCGTTGAGGGCTCTTGCACCATATCGTTTGGGCTTATCTGCTACACCTTACAGAGAGGATGGAAGACATGAGGAGCTTTTTGCCCTAATGGGTGGTGTAGTGTATGAAAAAAGTGTACAAGAACTTGAGGCTAAGGGGTATGTTGCAAGTTTTACTGTTATACCTCGTGTTGTAGCTTTGCAGCCCGAAGAGCACAGGAAATACAAAGAGTTAAGAAGAGCTTATCAAGCTTTAGCACGAGGTAGAAAAGTTGAAGAACTGATTCGTGCAATTAGAGTCGGTGATGAAAATGCTAGGAAGGCTCTTCAACTTCTTCACAATATGCGTATGCTTTTGGCGCTTTCGAAGTCAAAAATAGAAGAGACTAAACGAATAATAGAGGAGGAGCTATCGAGAAGCTCAAAAATAATAATTTTTACGCAGTATGTTAAGCAAGCAGAAACTCTCGGCAAAATACTCGGCGTCCCAGTTATAACGGGCAGGACAGAGCCTAGGAAGAGAAAAATATTAATGGAATTGTTTAAGAAAGGGAGATATCGTACAATTATACTTACAACCGTGGGTGATGAAGGTATAGATATACCGGACGCGGATGTAGGTATAGTACTTTCAGGAACATCGTCTAGGAGACAGTTCATCCAGCGTCTTGGCCGTTTACTTCGTCCAGGTAAAGGTAGCAAACAAAAAATAGCTCGTCTGTATTATGTTGTAATTAAAGGCACCCAGGAAGAGGCCACACTAAGAAAGCTACTACATGCATTACACTAATAAAGCACAATTTGGGGCACACTTCTTATGAACCCTATTAGTATTAAAATAGAACGGCTAAGAGGGGAGTCTGCTTAGCTGATAGCATGAATCAGGGTTGGGGGATAAATTTTGGTGAAAGGAGTACTTCCACTATATATTAGTGAGGAGAACAAAGACGTCTTGGTAGAATACCATAATGTGTATCCCGATATGCTCCTAGGCCAAACAGCTCTTACTCGTTTCCGAGCACCATTCCATGTTGAGAGATTCGAAAACATACTCAAGAGCTTGTTAGAAATTGGGATAATTGTTCCCAGGCTAAATGTATATAATATGATCCTAGCCTTCAACAATGTTACGCTGACACGCGAACTAAAACCGGGAGTCTGTGTTGATATAGACAATAAATACTATTGTAAGCTGGTATTTGACGTGACCCCTGTAGTAATATCAAAACCATCTCAGACTCTACGTCTTGATGTAGAGTACCGAGGAGTTGAAGAAATAAACATTGCACATGTGGGCTTTATTACACTCAAGAAGAGCGGAGAAGCATCTTCATCAATATTCTTCTATAGTGGTTCACTACTACTTGATCCAGGGGAAACATATACGCTAAAGTTGCAGCAAAAAATGGAGTCTGCTCTTGCACGCTTCGTAGTATTTATCCCTCACCCAGGTGCAGTAGTTAAAGTATCAAGTGATGATGATTCTATAAAACCGCTAGAGATTAGTGGCACAAGCGGATTTAGCGAGTTTGCGGTGAGTATTGGTAAAGCGTCTGAAATAAGAATAAAATATAAGAGTGATAAAAGCCATTATCCTCGTACATTAATCTTGTCCTCTGTTCTTGTGTATAAATCCTCTATGCCTCTTCCCTCAATAGATATCAGTGTTAGAGAAATAAGAGGCGATAGAGCACGCGTGATAGTTGTTAATAGTGGGACTGGTGAGGCGAGGAATCTAATATTAACCTCTATATCTCGTGGGAATATACTTGATAGGCAACTAATAGGTAGGCTTGAGCCAGGTCAAGAAAAAGAGTTAGATGTACGTATAGATCCAAGCTTCTCATCAGTAAGAGTTATTTGGAGGCAGCTCGATAGAACCGAGTTTAAGGAGATAAGAATAAAGAATGGCGCAATTACTAGAAAAGAGGACTAACTAGTCTTTACTTTAATCATGCTAGTGAATTGAGTTTGGTGACGATTTACTCCCGGACTGAGCTAAAGCGATGAAGACAACTTACCCGGCTGAATGATAGTATTTATAGTATTTAATGTAGATACTAGGTCTACTTCTCTACCTTTGCACGACTTTTTATGAAGTTTTCTAGGTTCGTATTTATGATTGTGCTTATGAATTCTTCAAGTCTTGTTGCCTCTTCAAGGACCTGTCTATTTATCTTTATGCTTCCATCACTTGTATATTCTACTTTATTGAATTCAATAATAAACCAGCCCTCCTTGGGTATTTTTACTGCAATAACTACTTTTCCACCTGCTCTTTTTGCAAAGTCT
>JALTZF010000140.1 GCA_027046265.1 Pyrodictiaceae archaeon | reverse complement strand
TTGTAGAGTATTATGGTGATGGTTCTTGGCTTGGTTTGAGGCTTACCTATATTTATCAAGGGTATCCTTATGGTTTGGCTCATGCTGTCTATCTTGCTCGTGACTTTGTTGGTGATGAGCCTTTCGTCGTTTATCTTGGGGATAACGTGTTGGCTGGCGGGATAAGAGAATACGTGAAGAGGTTCCTGGAGAGTGATTCTGACGCGTTTGTTTTGCTTGCTGAGGTGGAGGATCCGCGGCGTTTTGGTGTTGCTAGGTTTGATGAGCGTGGCCGGCTTGTGGGCTTGGTTGAGAAGCCCCGTGAGCCTCCGAGCCGCTATGCTCTTGTCGGGGTTTACATGTTCCGTCCTCCACACATCTTCCGTGCGATTGAGGGTCTCCGGCCTAGTTGGCGTGGAGAGCTTGAGATTACGGATGCTATTCAGAGGCTTATCGACTGGGGGTTGAGAGTGGACTATGCTGTGGTGAGAGGGTGGTGGAAGGACACTGGTACGCCACGGGATATACTGGAGGCTAACCGTCTCCTTTTGGATGAGCGTGTTAGGGAGCCCAGGGTTGATGGCGTGGTTGAGGAGGGCGCGGTTGTTGAGGGTCGTGTGGTTGTGGAGGAGGGGGCGCGCGTGGAGTCTGGCGCAGTTGTCCGCGGCCCCGCGTATATTGGTCGTGGCAGTGTCGTGGGTGGGGGCTCCTATGTTGGCCCCTACACGAGCCTTGGCTGGAACGTGGTTCTCAGGCGTGTCGAAATAGAGAATAGCGTTGTGATGGATGGTGCCCGACTCATGGATGCTGGGCGTATCGTGGATAGTCTTGTGGGCTCTGAAGCTGTTATAAAGGCTAGTGAGGGGCTCCCAAGAGGGCACCGGTTTATTGTGGGTGAGAGGGCTAGTATTGAGCTGTGACATGTGTTGAGGGTGTCTTTCTTTGATGCGTAAGCTGCGTAGAGCAATGGAGATAGCTAAGAGTGAAGGCGTAGGATCACTCTTACACCGTGTTGCCATGCACTATGATAGAAGGACTGGTGTTATTAGCCTCTTACTCACTCCCTATGCCGTGTTAAAGCTTAAAAGTATCTCAAGCGCACAGGAGGCTATTGAGTTTGTTTTCTCTAACAGTTTTCTCGCAGAGCTTATTCGCCCTATGCAGGTCCGTGAGGAGATAGCAGAGCTCGTCAAGCTGGTTGAGAGGCTAAGGCCTAGGACTGTACTCGAAATAGGCACTGCTCGCGGGGGCACCCTCTTCTTGTGGACACGTGCTGCAGCAAGAGACGCCACTATTATCAGTATTGACTTGCCTGGAGGCCTCTTCGGCGGAGGCTACCCCTTCTTGAGGAGTATTCTCTACAAAAACTTGGGGAAAGACAAGCAGCGAATCATACTCTTGAGAAGAGACTCACACGATAGAAAGACCCTGGGAATAGTCAGAGACTTACTCGGCAACAGGCTTTTGGACTTTCTCTTTATTGATGGCGACCATACGTATGAAGGAGTCAAAATGGATTACGAAATGTATTCACCCCTAGTTAGGCCCGGTGGAATAATAGCTTTCCATGATATTGTCCCTGGGCCCGAGGAACTCGTTGGTGGTGTACCTCGTTTCTGGAAAGAACTAAAGGAAAAAATCCCTAAAGATAACTACTTGGAAATTGTTAAAGACTGGAATCAAGGTGGTTATGGTATTAGTGTCTTGTTCAAAGGGTAAGTACTAGGTGCTCTAGCTATGCGTCTTCTCGTTATTGGCGGGGCCGGGTTTATGGGTTCTAATTTTGTTCGGTACGTTCTTGAGAGGCATTCTGGTGTCCGGGTTGTTGTATATGATAAGCTGACTTATGCTGGTCGGCTTGATAATTTGCGTGACGTGTTTGATCATCCTGGGTTTGGGTTTGTTTATGGTGATCTTCTTGACGAGGAGAGGCTTACCTGGGCTATCCGGGAGTTTGAGCCCGACGTAGTTGTCAACTTTGCTGCTGAGACTCATGTTGATCGTAGTATTAGTGAGCCTGCACCATTTATTGAGACTAATGTTGTGGGTGTGTTTTATCTTCTTGAGGCTGCTCGTAGGCTTGATGTGCCGAGGCTAGTTCATATTAGTACTGATGAGGTCTACGGGGATCGTTGGGGTTTGCCTCCTGCGGAGGAGGATGAGTGTTTCCGGCCGGGCAGCCCCTATGCTGCTAGCAAGGCTGCTGGTGACTTGTTTGCTCAGAGCTACTGGCGTACCTACCGGGTGCCAGTGATTGTTTTGAGGCCGAGTAATAACTATGGGCCGTTCCAGTACCCTGAGAAGCTTATACCGAGGACTATTATCCGTGCACTTCACGATAAGCCTATACCACTGTATGGTGGTGGGTGGCAGAAGAGGGACTGGCTCTATGTCGGGGACTTCTCTGAGGCGTTGTGGACAGTTATCACTAAAGGCGTCCCTGGTGAGGCCTATAATGTGCCTGGGTTTAATGAGAAGTCTAACCTTGAGGTTGTAAGGGATATACTGCGGGTCCTGGGTAAGCCCGAGACCTTGATAAGGGTTGTCGAGGATCGTCCTGGGCATGATAGGAGGTATGCTATGAGGGGAGATAAGATACTAGGGCTTGGATGGAAGCCGCGTACACCGTGGCTTGAGGGGCTTAAGAAGACAATAGAATGGTACCTTGTGAACCGGTGGTGGTGGGAGCCCCTCCTGGGCGACAAGTTCTTCGCTGTGGACACGCCTTGGCAGTAAACAAAACTTATGTCTATATAATACTATACAATTGTCTTGTATTGTTTTATCTCTGCAGATTTCTTGGTAATGGCGAGGATATATGGTGATGGATAATATGCTTAGAAAGATAAAGGAGGCACTGTACAGTAATAGTCTTGTGCGCATGTTGCGTGATTTCTATTTGAAGCTGAAGTATGGTGTTAATCGTAGTTATTTGCGTGAGTATGATAGGAGGCTAAGGTATGCAGAAAAACTTGTCCGAAGACACTTTAATATGGAGAGAAGGCCGAAAGAGAACGTGGTACTAATAATTGTTGATTGTATTCGTTTTAGGAATACTTCTCTTGCTGGGTATGAGCGTCGTACAACACCTTTTCTTGAGAGGTTGAGAGTAAGGCTGAGGTCTATTGCTGCCGCTCCTCAGACATACTCTTCTGTTCCTTCAATTCTGAGTGGATTGTATCCACATAATCATGGAGCAGTTATAGGTGGAGTTGTAAAGCACTTTGATAACCTGGAAAACTTTAAGTTAACGAAGGCAAATGCACTAACGGTTCTTGAAGTGTTAAAGAGTTTTGGTTATGACACCTACTTTATAACTAGTATTTACACGGCATTTATGCCAGTAGAACACCGCGTTATACCGGACATAGTGCATGGTAATGCAGATAGAGTTCTTAAAGTTGCCTTCAAGAAGATCAGGGCGTCAGCCAAGTCAAATACTGGATTTATTGCCTATATACATCTGGGTGACTTGCATGAACCCCTAAACCCTCCCAGTAAGTTTAGGCACTTCTTCGGAAAAGTCAAGAAGCTCCCCAACATAGAGAGATGGGATTATAGGAGGCCTGAAGAACAGAAAGGTAGGAAATTCGAAGAGTACAAGTATAACCGCATTTTGTTATACGATAATACTCTTAGGTTTGTGGATCATGCAATTGAGCGATTCATCTATAGCCTTGAAGAGCTAGGTGTACTCGACTCTACACTGATTATAATTACGGGGGATCATGGTGAGGAGTTCTGGGAGCATGCTAGCCTTGAGGCTAGGTTCTTCTATGATCCTCGAGGCTTTTATGGCGTAGGGCATGGCCACAATGTCTTTAATGAGATAATAGAAGTACCTTTAATCATAGAAGGGCCAGACATAGGGAAAATAACAAAGATGTATAGTCCTAACATGTATGTAAGCAATGTTGATATAGTACCTACAGTTTTTGAGTGGCTTGGACTAGAACACAGTCCATACCTTGATGGCGTGTCTTTGCTCAGCCAAAAGAGGCGTGGCAGCCCAATACTAAGTGAGGGTGTCGGGTATGGTTATGAAAAGAAAGCCCTCCTAGTAGGTGACAAGAAGCTCTTGCTGTCGCACCATGACAAAGTGGCATGGCTATTTGATTTAAGTGTTGATCCCTATGAAACTTCTCCCTCATCTGATACCGAGGATATACCACTCTATGTTAATTTGTTGAAGAAAATGCTAGTACGAGACTTAGCCTTTCGCACAAGAGCTATGAAGACAATATAGCTATGAATCTATAATCTATAACTAGGTCAGTTTGAACACTATGGCGTGAGAGGTGATCCCGCGGGTGGCGCCTAAGGGTAGGGTTCTTGTCACGGGTTCTGGTGGTCTTCTCGGTTCTAGGCTTGTGCGTGTCCTAGCGAGGAGGGGGTATGAGGTTGTTGCTGTTTACCGTGAGCACCCGCCGCCCCGGGTTGAGGGTGTTAGGGCTCTCCGGCTTGATGTTACGGATTGGGTTAGGCTTGAGGACCTCGTGTTGAAAGCTAGGCCTTCGGTTATTGTTCATGCTGCCGCCTTTACCGATGTTGATGGCTGTGAGAGGGACCGTGTTTGGGCTTGGAGGGTTAATGTGGGGGCTACTCGTAGTATTGTCCGTGTTGCGCGCGTCGTTAATGCTCACTTGGTGTATGTGTCTACTGACTACGTGTTTGACGGGGAGAAGGGGCTCTACCGTGAGGATGATGTCCCTGCTCCTGTGAACTATTATGGGTTGACTAAGCTTGTCGCTGAGGAGCTTGTAAGGAGTAGTGACCTCCTATACACTGTTGTACGGCCCAGTGCCATCTATGGTGTTGGAGGGTCTAAGAAGAGCTTTGCGGAGTACGTGGCTGAGAGGCTCTTCAGGGGCGAGAGGGTTAGGGCTCTTGTTGACCAGTATGTGTCGCCTACTTATGCCGGGTTGTTGGCTGAGGCCCTGGCGGAGATTGTCGAGGTTAAGCCGCTGGGCGTGCTCCACGTTGCTGGGCCGCGTATGAGCCGGTACGAGTTCGCAGTGAGGCTAGCTGAAGAGCTGGGCTTGCCCGGTGAGCTCGTTGAGGAGGCTAGGATGGAGGAGTTTAGTGGTAGGTGGCTCGCAAGGAGGCCTCGTGACTCAAGCCTAGACACGAGTAGGGCTAGGAGCATACTCGAGACACCGTTCCACGACATTGACAGGGCGCTAGAGCTCTTCAAGCAGGAGTGGGAGAAGCGTAGAGGACAGCAGGGCTAGCCAGTAGGAGCTGCTTGGGGGTGGCTCTAGGGGTGCCCTTCAAGGAGTTTAAGAGGCTGAGCATACCCGACGTGGTGCTCGTTGAGCCTGTGGTTTTCCCTGATGAGAGGGGATATTTCAAGGAGATCTATAAGCGCACTCCATTCCTCTCCGGGGGCATTCCCTACGACTTTGTCCAGGCCAACGTAAGCCTATCTCGTAGAGGCGTGGTCCGTGGGCTGCACTACCAGCTCCGGCCGATGGAGCAGGGTAAGCTCGTGACAGTGCTCCGCGGCAGGATACTAGATGTTGCTGTTGATATACGCCGGGGGAGCCCGTGGTTTGGCAGGTATGTAGCTGTTGAGCTTAGCGAGGACAACCACTACCTGCTATGGATACCCCCAGGCTTTGCACACGGCTTCCAGGCCTTGGAAGACAACACGGTCGTATTGTACCTTGTGACTAAGGAGTATAGTCGTGAGCACGAGCGGTGCATACGCTGGGATGACCCCAGCATAGGAGTAAAATGGCCCCTAGAACCAGCGATAGTGAGCAGGAAGGACAGTGAGTGCCCAACAATAGACAAAGCAGAAACAAACTTTACTTATAATCAGAGTTAAGGGAGCACAATCATAATCACGTGTCTGTGCTACACGACGATTATTTGTGGTGTAGACTGTGCATGAGTATGGCAGATTGGGTATCTTTGTTGTGAACTATAATGGGGCTAGTAGTCTTGGCAGACTGTTCTTTGACTCTTTAAACTCTATTATTAGAGCTGCAAAGTATGCTGGTGCTGATGTATGGTTTGTTGATAATGCTTCAAGCGATAATAGTGTTGAAGTTGTGAGACAAGAGTTTGGTGACGGAGTTGAATACCTTGTGCTCAGCCGTAATGTTGGTTATGGTGGTGCATGTGACGTGGCTTTCTCTTATGCCTCAAAGACTGGTAAGGAGTACGAGTTCTATGTCTGCTCAAATAATGACATTATAGTTTTTAGGGATGGGCTGAGAGATTTTCTTGTGTGGCTCCAGGCTCTCAATACTGTTTTCCATAAAGGGTTCATTGCTGCTCCAGTACTCTTAAATGGTTATACTGGTGGTGTTGATTTTGGCGGGTACTTTGTTGACTACGCGGCACATAGTTGGCCCATAAGGATGACTGTCAAGTCTGCCGAGCTACTGATTAGAGTTCTTGATGGTAGGCCTTTGCCTATTAGTTATACTGATGGAGCCTTTATGGCTACTCCGCGTAAAGTTGTAGAGTCTAGGGGACACTTGTTTGAGCACAGCTTGTTCTTGTATAGTGAGGATGTTGAAGCCTGCCTGTGGGCTTGGAGTAAGGGTATACCATCACTCCTTGTCCCAGTACTGTTAGGGGTGCACTATCGCAGCTCAACCTCTACAAGGTACAATAAGGGCCTTGCATACCTTCATGTACGTAACCAGGCATACATTTCTCTACACTACTTTGGCGCTTACGGCTTAGTATACACGCTTGCATGGCACTTGTTTCGAGTTCTTAGGTATATAAGCGCATTAAACGAGGACATTAAACGTTTTAAGAGAGAGGTTTGGCTTGAGACTGCTACTTCGAAGACGAAGAAGGCATCTATGCTTGAGAAACTAGCTATTATTACTCGTGGCTTTATCGACGGTTTAATGTTTGCAGTGGGCAGGAGGCATTATAGAAGTAGTGAAGGTGTACCAGCTATTAGGCTCAGTTTCTCATCAACGTTCTCTGCAAAGAGCCTATTTAGACAAGTACAAGAAGCCATTAAATATGTACTGCTTAACCACACATCAAGGCATAGGCCAAGAGCCTAGTGTCAATACTCTATGAATATTACAGCTACAAGGAACTGATTTCATCTACTATGTAGGCCTATACAGTAGCCTTTACTTGTTGTTACTGGTCAGCCCTCCTTTTTATGCATGCCAGGCTTTCTACTTGACGGAACCTTGCCCAGTCTTTGCGGTATTTAAGCTAGTCTTGTATAGTGTTTTGCTCTTTTAGTCACTTCTCCTTGTCTTCGAGGCTTGTGAAGTGGAGGTTTAGGGGGTTGTGGTCTGGTAGTCCTGTCTCGTTTTCTGGCCTGGTCTTGGCTTGTGCTTGTTCGCGGAGTGTTCTTGGGGGGTCTTCTACGACGATTAGTATTGTTTACGTCGCTTGGCCTGGTGGCTTCTCCCCGTGCCACGCTACCTACGAGGTATACTTCTGCGCTGGGCGAGAGCCTCTTAGCTCGGTTGTAAGCTTTCGCTGTACTTCTTCTCTAGCCTGGGGGGTGTTTATGTTTTCTTGCTTATGTGCGTAGTTGTTCCTATTGTGTTCCCGTAATAGCTTCATTCTCTAGTGGCAGAGGGCTTCTCTTGTTCTGGTTTCTGCTTAGTGTTCCTGGAGTGCTAACAGTTATTTTATACGTTTACGTAAACGTTTACGTGGAGAAGGGTGGTTTCTATGGGTTCTCGTGTGGTTGCACTGCGTTTGGATGAGGAGACTCTTGAGCTTATTGATGAGCTTGTGAGGGCTGGTGTGTTTAGTTCTCGTAGTGAGGCTTTGAGGGAGCTTGTGAGGGCTGGTGCTGAGAGGTTTTCGGGTCTTGCTAGGATTGTGGAGGCTGTAGAGAGGCTGTTTGAGCTTGAGAGGGGGCTTGGTGATGTACCTGTTAGGCTTGACGGTGCTCTGAAGCAGCTTCTCGGGGAGAGGGAGGGGAGGCCTTGAGCTATATTGATTACTAGTGTTGTAGTTGCTGCGTTGGATCCCTCTGATCCTAGGTGGAGGAGTACACGTAGTGTTTTGGAGGGTGGAGGGGAGAAGATTGTTTCGGAGCTTGTGATTGCTGAGTTGGCGAGTGTGCTGTCTAGGAGGGATGATTTACTGTCTAGTATAGCTGACGAGGTTGGCTTGGGGGTTGATGAGGCGATTATAGCTGTGATACTCTACTTGCTTAAGAGGTTTAACTTGAAGTATAAGAGGGCTAAAGGGTTTGAGCGTTTCCCTCTTCTCGGCGCAGCCTATAAGCCTATGGCTAACACTGTGAAGCTTGCATCTAGGCTTAAGCTGAGAACTTTAGACCTACTGCACGTAGCCTACGCCATGCATTTGAGGGAGCTTGGTGAGCCTATTAGGGAGATTGTGACTGCTGACCACGGGTTTAAGAGGGCAGAAAAGGTCTTAAGGGAAGAGATGAAGTTGGAGCTACGCATTCTACGATAACAACTATTCTAGGAGTACACCAAGCTTTAAGTCCAGCAAGGGTATCCTACTGTAGCAGGGTGGCTCAGATAGTGTCTAAGGTTGTTACTGTAAAGCTTCCTCCATGGCTTTCTGAGGAGGAGTTTAGGAGGATAGTCAACGAGCTTGTTGCAAGGCTGGGGGGTAGAATAGGCATTGATGAGCTTAGGAGAGAGCTTGGTATCGGGCGTGAAGACCTACTAGAGGAGATTGAAGTATACGATGTAGAGCATCTAGAGGTTAAGGAGAAGGAGAGGCTAAAATGACTATACTCGATACGAGCATAGTCATTGATAGAGTTAAGTCAAGAAAACCAATTAATGAAGATATAACAGTTGTTACGCTAGTCGAATACCCGAAGATTGTCTACTACAAGTACTTCTATGGGGGAGTAGTATTCCCTATCAGACAAGACTTCATCTTGGCGTACAAACTTCAATTAGAACTCTTCAAACTAGGTAAACCACAGGCTTTCTCTGATCTGTTAGTAGCTGCAATAGCCCTAAATAGAGACGAGGAACTGGTTACACGGGATCAAGACTTTAAGTATATAAGTGGTGCTGCAAAAATGCTGGGGTACTTCATGAAAGTAAGGATCTTATAGCTACGACAGACAAAAAGATCAACGATTAGCCCAGAGTAGAGCTGTGACAGGCAGGTTTGAAGTGCGTAAGAAGAATATGTCGAGGAATGGGGAAGCCTCTTACTCCTAACTAGGAACCTTCTAGGCCTCTCTGGCTAGAGAATTTCTGCCAGCTAAGGCCTTGGCTAGGGTACAGTATTCACGCCTTTATTGGATGAGTAGGTTTTTCTCTCTCCCGTGTCCTCTCCTGTATTGTGGTGTTCTGGCTGTGGTCTTGGTTGTTCGTGGTGGTAGGGTTTACACTGTTACTCGTGGGGTTATTGAGGAGGGCGTGGTTGTTGTTGGGGATGATGGTAGGATTACTGCTGTTGGGCGTGTTGGCGAGGTCGAGGTTCCCAGTGGCGCCGACATAGTTGATGCCCGGGGGTTGCACGTTATTCCTGGCATGATTGATCCTCATACCCATATTGGTGTTAGTGAGCTTGCTGTTGGCTGGGAGGGCCGTGACACTAACGAGGCAACAGAGCCTGTCACCCCGCATCTACGTGCCTTGGATGGCGTGAAGAGCGATGATGAGGGCTTCCGCGAGGCTTTGAGCCACGGCGTTACCACTGTTGGGATTCTCCCGGGGAGTGCTAACCCTATTGGCGGGCTTGGGGTTGCGATGAAGACTTTTGGCCGGCATAAGCTCGACATGGTTGTCAGGGAGCCTATTGGGTTGAAGATGGCTTTTGGCGAGAACCCTAAGAGGGTTCACGGTCTCGAGAACAAGCGTAGCCCCGCTACTAGGATGGCTGTCGCCGGCTTGATAAGGGAGTGGCTTACCAAGGCGCAGAACTATATGAGGAAGAAGGAGTTGTTCCGTGACCAGCCAGAGAAGCTCCCCGACAAGGACTTGAGGCTTGAGGCACTAGAACTCCTGCTCCGCGGCAAGATCCCGGCGCGCGCCCACGCGCACTTGGCCGACGACATACTTACAGCTCTACGTATAGCCGAGGAGTACGGTTTCAAAATAGTCCTTGACCATTGTACTGAGTGCCACCGGATAGCCGATGTTATTGCTGAGAAGAAGGTGCCAGCAGTTGTGGGGCCGCTGATAACTTCGAAGTACAAGGTTGAGCTACGTAACCGCACAACTGAGACCCCTGGAGTACTGGCAAGGCACGGTGTTAAGGTCGCTATAACTACTGACCACCCGGTGGTACCGATAAAGCTTCTACCAGTAGTCGTAGCTATAGCGATACGTGACGGGCTAGGATTCGAGGAGGCCCTCAGAGCGGTAACCATTAATGCTGCTGAGGTGCTGGGGGTAGCTGACAGGCTTGGGAGCATTGAGCCAGGCAAGGACGGAGACCTAGTGGTCTTGAGCGGGCCGCCATTCAGCCTAGAAACCAGGGTAGTCTACACAATAGTAAACGGCAAAATAGCATACAGCGCAGAAGAAGCAAAGAAATAGCTGACTAGAGTTGTGGCGTGAAGTAAGTGTAGTTTTTCTGCAAGAAATTTATAGTTGCGACTAAAGCCTCTCCGAACAAAGAACTATTAGGGAACCATACTAGGTCTATGATATCTATGCTCATTTTTCCGCGTAAAAACTGACTGATATGTAGTGTTGGTGGTGGAGAAATATAAATGCACTAGTAGGATTTGCTGAGACAGGAAGAGAAGCTTGATGATTGAGCAGCGAAGAGGATACTGCCTTGTAAACCCCCTCCAGTAGTTTCATAGATACGTATCTCTACACCAGTGGTAGCTGAGCCTAAGAGTATCTTTAGAGAGGGAAAGCGTTACTTGAAAGTAGCAAAAGCTAATGGTTGAATCTAGGGCCAAGGAAGTATTCTACAAGTAGAGTTCTAGGCTGACGCATGATTTGATTGTGTTGAAGGTAGGTATAAGAGTAGTGATTATGGGTGTTCAAGGCAACATATAAATATCCATCCTAGAATATGATAGAATATATGAACTAGAATGTGATGAATCTCAGGTTGAGTAATAGTGTTAGCGTGATTCTGCCTTGGTTAATAAAATTGAGCTAATTGACGTGTTATGGCTATCCTTTAGAAGCATTATAAGCGTGTTGGCTGTATTATTCTTCATGCAGGTTGTTGGGGCATTTAACGAGATTATAGACTCTTCTCGCTATAAAATCCGTTCTCGCCTGCGCAGACTAGTTACTCCAGTAGCTTATCTTTTAACTAACGCTATAATAGTGTATATTGTCTACTGGTGCGTTGTTAGTAGTCTGAGGCCAGATGAAAGTATAGTATCTGCTTTAATGAGTTTTGGACTATACAAGCTATTAATCTTGTCTGTAGTAGCTGTAGTTGCTATTATAGTTGTTGGGTCTGGAGTAATATATGTGATCAACCGATCTGATCTAGATTATGGTAAGTCTCTCCTCTTGGCGGCAAAACTGTTTCTAGCTCCTATAATTGATTTCTTATGGGCTATAGCAGTAGCAATACTCCTCTCATCAATACAGCCCCTCGTATACCTGGTTCTAGCCATATTCCAGGCAAACTTTGAGATCATCCTCTCTATTCTAGGCATAATACTAGGGTTTCTAGTCTACAAATACGGTTTAAGCAAAACATTAGCGTACTACTACTTAGTACAAGCATACATTATAGGCTACATAGTGGTAGGACCGCTAGTTATTATTGCTGTCTTAACATTCTTCCTTCCCTTCCTAGCACCTTTCACTATGCTCATTCTGGGTTTCTTGATTCCTCTCGCGTTATATGCACTCTATTACTACGTAGTAGGGAAGATTATCGATTCACTGAAGATACTAGGCATAATGGGGATACTCACATTTATGCTTGGGGTATTCATAGTGATTAGTAGTGGTCTTGCCAGTAGCATTTCCACGGTCTTAAATAAGCTGATAGGGCTACCAGTGATAGAACCTGATACAGTTCAGTTACTTGGATACATAGTAGCTGCATTAGGCATGTTAATAGCTACTTATGGTGCGTCAACAGAGGAGCATCCAACAATAGTTATGAGGATGGCGGCAGCGATTTCAGTTGCAGGGGCATATGCTACACCTTTACTAGTAAAAATATTCCTCCCCAAAGAGTTATACTACATGCTCCGCGATATACTGGAGAGCCTCATACACTTACCTGACTGGGTTTCAAAGTTTATTTTCACGTATATCGGCGAAAAAGTAGCTACGATTATCAATGTTATTATAGCTTCTCAACTAATGTTCTTAGTAGGAGCACTACTATACCTAGTATCCATCATAATTCTCCGATTCGGATACACAATATATGCCCTAGCAAGGAGACAGAAGAGAACACGACACTTATCCAGTACCAGTAGGAGACACTGGTGACAGATATTAATAAAGTGAGCTTTTCTCTTTACACCTAAGTTCCACAATGAATGCCGGTGCCATGATACTAATGGCTACACTTGCTATCTTAGTAGTGTAGCGTTTACTGCTACTATTACTGTGCTTGCTGACATGAAGAGTGCTCCTAGGGCTGGTGGTAGTAGGAATCCGAGCTTGTATAAGGCTCCTGCCGCGGCTGGTATTGCGAAGACGTTGTATCCTACTGCCCAGAAGAGGTTCTGCCTCATCTTCCTGTAGCTCTTCCGTGAGAGCTCTATGAGTTTTGGCACGTCGCGCGGGTCGTTCTTTACGAGTATTATGTCTGCAGACTCTATTGCTATGTCTGTCCCAGCCCCTATTGCTATGCCCACGTCTGCCTCCATGAGTGCAGGAGCGTCGTTGACTCCGTCGCCAACCATTGCTGTCACGTAGCCCTTCTCCTTAATCTTCTTCACAACCTCGGCTTTCTCGTGCGGGAGTACCTCGGCGTAGAACTCGTCTATGCCTAGCTCCTTGGCGACAGAGGCTGCTACATGCCTATTGTCTCCTGTAAGCATTATCGTCTTTATACCCATCTCCTTGAGAGTCTTTATAGCTTCACGTGACTCCTCGCGGACAACGTCAGATAGCGCTATTGCGCCAACAGGCTTGTCTTCTACTAGTAGGAAGACTACTGTCTTGCCCTGCTCAAGCAGCTTCTTGGCCTCCCCGCTTACCTCGACACCTTGCTCTAGTAGGTGGCTCGAACTAACTACTCTAACACGCCTCCCATCCACGACGCCTTCGACTCCTACTCCTGGGAGAGCCTTGAAGTCTTCTGCCTTACCAAGCTTGATACCATTCTTCTCTGCATATTCTACTATGGCCTTGGCTATGGGGTGCTCACTATACTGCTCAAGACTAGCAGCCAGGTAGGCTATCTCGTCTACAGTATACCCATCCACGAGTGGGACTACACTGTCTACTCCTAACTCCCCCTTGGTTAGAGTACCCGTCTTATCAAAGACTACTGCCTGTATATCCTTGGCTTTCTCGAACGCCATACGGTTCCTGACTAGTATGCCATTACTGGCGAGTATTGCAGAAGAGCGGGCCACTACTAGGGGTATAGCTAGGCCGAGCGCATGAGGACAAGTTATAACCATTACTGTGACAGCTCTCTCCAATGCGAATGCTGCGCTATAGCCTGCTGAGACCCAGACAGCAAAAGTTGACGCGCCTGCTGTCAACGCTATTACTGTAAGCCATTTTGCTGCACGATTAGCGAGGTCCTGCATACGGGACTTACTCTCCTGTATACGCTTCACAAGCTCTACTATCTGTGCGAGGTAGGTCTGGTCGCCGACGCCTTCTGCTCTCACGATAATCGTGCCGTCAAGGTTTATAGTGCCCGCTATGACCTTGTCTCCAGGCTTCTTAGTTACTGGCCTAGACTCTCCAGTAACAAGTGACTCATCAATACTTGTTGTGCCCTCAACTATTACACCATCTACTGGTATCTTCTCGCCAGGCTTCACGAGTATCCTATCGCCACGCTTAACCTCTGACACGTGGACATCAACTACCTCGCCATCCCTTACTAGGTGGGCAATAGTGGGTAGTGCCTTGACTAGTTCTTCTAGAGCCCTAGAAGCCCCTAGAATACTCTTCATCTCAATCCAGTGCCCCAACAACATTATGTCGATTAGTGTTGCTAGCTCCCAGTAGAATGTTTGGCCACTTATGAAGAAGGTTACAGCAGTACTGTAGAAGTACGCGACAGATATGGCTACACCTATAAGCGTCATCATTCCCGGCAGACGCTTACGCAACTCCTCCACTAAGCCTACAAGGAAGGGCTTACCACCATAAGCGTATATCACAGTGGACAAGGCCCATAGAAGGTACATGCTGCCAGGCAGGCTGATGGTGTAGCCGAGCTTCTCCTGTATACCAGGCGACAGCACTAGGACTGGTATTGTCAGTATTGTTGACACGATAAACCTCCTCTTATAATCCTCAATCATCGCCTCATGGTGATGGTGCCTACCCTTGGCAACTACTTTGTGCTCACCTTTACCCTCTACATGTTTATGCTCTGACACTGGAGGATGAGGAGTTTCTTTGTGATCGTGTGGATGGTTGTGCTCGTGTCTATGTGTGTTCGTCAATATGTGCCGCCCACTTATATCTAGAAGAAAGAGGTTATAGAATAGTATAATAACTCTTCCTTCACGCACATCCTCTCCTTGTAACAAGCCCTCTTCCAATGCATAGCGAAGCACTTAGAGTCATGGAGAATGCAGTAAAGGGGGGTTAACGGGGGTAGGATTTATGCTTCTAGTGTTACTATTCTACTTCTCGTCTTTGGGTGGAATATGTGCATCTTCTTTACTGAGACAATGACTTCTGCGCCTTCCTTGTAGGTGTGGCCTGTGAGGCCTTGTACGCGGAGTTTCTTCCCTGCAACATCCACGGTGAGGTATAGTCTTGAGCCTATGTATACTACTGTGTCTACTACTGCTTTTACTGAGGCAACACTGCTAGCTGCTAAGTGCTCCCATGCTGCCACGGCTTCGTCTGGCCTAACACCAACTATTACCTTGTCCAAGCCTGCAGCCTCGCCGGGGAGTTCTACGCCTAGGTCTTCTATGTACCCATTCTCTACACGGAATTCTACAAGGTTTATTGGCGGCTCGCCTATGAAGTCTGCTATGAAGGTGTTTGCAGGCTTATCATAGAGTTCTTCAGGTGTGCCCACCTGCTCTATCTTGCCCTGGTTTAGCACTGCTATCCGGTCACCCACTGCAAACGCGTCAGCCTGGTCGTGTGTTACGAGTATTGTTGTTATCCCAAGCCTCTTCTGGAGCTTCTTAACGAACTCCCTGGCTGTAAGCCTTATCCGTGCGTCAAGATTAGAGAATGGCTCGTCTAAGAGGAGCACGTCTGGCTCCTTGACTAGGGCACGTGCTAGAGCAACACGTTGCTGCTGGCCGCCACTAAGCTGGCGTGGGTACCTGTCCAAGAGCTCGTCTATGCCTAGTACCTCTGCTACAGCCTTGACACGCCTTCTTATCTCGTCTCTTGGAACCTTCTTGATCTCAAGAGGGAATGCTATGTTGTCAAAGACCTTCATGTTAGGGTAGAGGGCCCAGTTCTGGAAAACCATCCCGATATTCCTTTTCTGGGGAGGAATAAACACATTGTTTTCAGAGTCTGCAACTACACGGTCACCTATGACTACACGGCCTCTAGTAGGCTTTTCTAGGCCAGCAATTATTCTTAGAAACGTGGTCTTCCCTGACCCGCTAGGCCCCAGGACTACCAGGAACTCATTGTCTCGGATCTCTAGCGTGACATTGTCTAGGGCTACGACGCGTGGGGGGAATATCTTTGTGAGGCCTTCAACAGTTATGGATACCACTACTTGGTCACCCTTTAGCCCCAGTTCCGAGTACGAGGAGGCCCTTAATGAAGTATCTTCCAAGGAATATGAAGACTATGAGGGGTGGAATTGAGCCTATGAGGGCTGCTGCAAACATCTGATTGTACAGTGTGCCACTTTGGCCTACGTAGCTGAATATCTTGAGTGTTATGTGCTTCTCATAGCCCCTAGTGAGTATTAGTGGTATGAAGAAGTTGTTCCAGGTCATTATGAGTATGAATATGATTGTCGAGGTTATTCCTGGCCCGAGGAGCGGCAAGACTACACGGCGTAGTATACGCCACTCGCCCGCCCCATCAACTAGCGCTGCCTCGATAACGTCTCTGGGTATTGCAGTTATGAATATGTACATTAGCAGTGCAGCCATTGGCGTGTAGTATATGAGGAAGCCAAACATTACACCTGGTAGTGTGTCGTAGAGGCCCAGAGTCTTAGTGAACTGTACAAGTGGGACTAGTATGACGTGGTATGGTATGTATGTGGAGATCGCTATTAGGAGCATTATTGCGTCAGATATCTTCCCCCCGCGGCGGTATATGGCGTACGCTGCTAGTGAGCCTATTAGTGCTGACACAAACGCTGTTGGTATGACTATTATTGATGTGTTTAGTAGTGGTCCACGGAGTTCCCAGAATACTTTTGCTAGAGTAGAAGTGTCTATGCTCTCTGGCGGGCTCAGCACAGGTGTCCCCATGACCTCCTTCAGACTCTTTAGTGAGCCTACTATGAGGGCGTAGACTGGCATAAACCAGACTAAGCCGAACAGAGCTATTATGATTGATGCAGTCACAGTACTTAGCCTCGGCATGTTCTTCACCTCCCGGCTAAGAGCCACTTCTTTAGGCCATAGACAGCGTAGGGTATCACTATGAATGCTGAAACAACAATTATCACTATGGCTGCTGCTGATGCTAAGTAGAAGTATAGCGAGGTAAACTTGCTGTAAACGTACATTACGACAGTCATTGTGAAGGGGTTTAGGAAGAGTACAGAGTATGGGAGGTCGAACATCTGTATAGCGAATAGTGCTAGGAATATCGTGGCTATTATCACGGCTTGCTTAGAGTTTGGAATGACTATTCTTGTCAATATTGTTATGCTGCTAGCCCCGTCAACAATAGCGCTTTCTATCAGTGAGCGGTCGACATTGTAGAACATTGCGAGGTAGAGGAGGGCTACAAAGCCCGCGTAGACCCAGATGGAGGTGAGTACTAGGCTCCAAAACGCGTTGCCTCCCTCAAGCCACTGTATGTTTGGCATTCCAAACTTTGTGAGGAGCACATCGATGCCCTTGAATGGGTCGTAGAGCCATCTCCAGACAATCCCTACTACTACTAGGGAGAGCGAGAATGGGTAGAGGAAGAATGTTGTCAGTGTATTCCTTAGTCGTGGCTTCTCAAACTGGAATATAGCACTAGCCAAGAGTAGGCCTACAAGGTTGCCAGCAGAGACCAGTAGCCCGGCCCAGAGTAGGGTACGCTTGAAGGCGTCCTGGAATGCTGGGTCGCTGAAGAGCTCCCTGAAGCTCTTTAGCCCCTTAAACTCCATGCGGGGGTTCAGTATTGAGTAGTCAGTAGAAGCTATCACTACGTTCCATAGTATTCCGTAGTAGAGGAATAACGCGAAAATCATGGTGGGGACTAGGAATACTATGAAGCCCTTAAGGCTCATGGTCATGCATTATCCACCGCTGTTAGCCCACCATACAACCGTTACATACTGTACCCTAATTATATAGGTTAGCCTTTGGAGGAGAGGAGGAGATTTGAAGGAAAAAACTACATTAGGTTAGAGCTTTAGGATCTGGAAAAAGGGTTGTCTGCTACTTCTTAGCCCATGGTGGTAGGTAGCCTGCGAAGGGCTTCTCTGGTGTGCCCATGTAGAGCCCGCTCTGCTCCCATAGCTGCCTCTCTGTCTTCAAGGCACTAGTGACAGCGTCATACCATAGGTCAACATTCTTTGTCTGTGCTAGTGTCACAGCTGTCTGAAGGAGCTTCTGCCACACATCAGAGAATAGTGCGCCATGTGTTAGGCTAAACACTTGATACTTGGACTCCCTGTACTCTTTGACTTCCCACTTCTGTATAGTGGTCGGGTATATGTCTGGCTCTATGTCGGGATAGTCTGCTATCGAGCCTTTTAGCGGGTTGAATATCCTCTGGCCTTCCCTTGAAGCGAAGAACTTTGCGAACATCACGCCAGCCTCTTGCTCGGGGCCCTTGGGCACTGCTACAGCGTCAATAACCATGTTGTATATGCCCTGTGTGCCAGGGAACGGTGCAACTATTATGTCGCAGTCTGGTGTAATGTTGTCTATGGGACACATCACGGTGTCTGGGTATACGTTGTAGATCAGTCCTACAGCCCAGTCGCCGTCAACGTGGAATGCTCCCTGACCCTTGACGAGCGCATCTACTGCAGAAGTCCAGTCTAGGCTCATCCAGTTTGGTGGGAAGGTCTCTGCAAGCTCCATGAATATGTCTGTTGCCTCCTTTATACTTGGATCATCCGGGCTAAGCGTGCCATACATGAACATTATGAACTTCTCTGGGCCAGCAACAGCCAGGAATATCTGCTCCCAGAGGTGAAGTACTGTGAAGAGGTCAGCACCAGCCTGGAGCATGCATGGCACGCCATTAGCTGACAGGGTCTTACACACGTCCCGTAGCTCATCTAGTGTTGTTGGAGGCTTCAAGCCATACTTGTCCAATACCTTCTTATTCATGAATATCAGGTTGGCGCGGTGAAGGTTTACTGGCAGTGTGTACATTTTCCCGGCTAGCATACACGCCTGGCCTGGTGCTGTGGCAGTGATATCTATCTCCTTGGCTACACTTGTAAGGTCGACAAAGTCTTTCTCCTTGTTGGGGGCAGCCATGAAGTAGCTTATTATCTCTGGGCCACAGTGTACCTGGAAAGCAGCGGGAGGCTTACCAGCCATTATGAGGGCTAGAATAGCAAACTTCGCGTTTACACCAGCACCACCAGGCACCGCAGTCTTCTGAACCTCTATGCCAGTCTTCTTTGTGAAGTTGCCTATTAGTGCGTCAATAGCGAATCTCTCTAGGCCAGCCCACCAAGTATAGAAGCTTATCTTCTTGGGCATTGTGGGTGTTGTCTCGGTTGCAGGGCTTGTCATAGGTGTAGTCATAGGCATGGAGGGCTGTACTGGAGAGGTCTCAGTCACTGTAACAGTCTTCGCGGGTCCCTTGGCTACAAAGTATACTGCTGCTCCTACAACTATTGCTGTAATAACTACGGCTAAGACTAGAGTTAGGGTTGTGGAGGATACGCCTCTAATACCCACCCTAAATACACCGTTTATAATTATCAATAATAACCAATAAATGTTTTTCCATAAGATTCCTCTATAGAAAAACGTAAAAGGACACACAAAACTAACTTATACACTTCTTTTGCAGACTAGCACGAAGCATGTGGGCTGCTTGTTCTGGTGTGCTATCATAAGTAAAGTTGCCACCACCCATCTCCATGCCAGCTGCGTACTTGAGCCTCCCGCTTACACGATATGCTCCGTAGATCTCGAAGTGTAAGTGGTAGTCTTCATGCCTCCCCTTGAGGGGTGCTTGGTGTAGAACCATCATGTGTGGCATTGGCTTGTTGAACACCCGGTTGAGGCCACATAAGACTTTAACAAGCACACTAGCGAGATCTTCTAGCTCCTCATCTGAGACTTCTGTAAATAGCTGGACATGTCTTCGAGGATATATGTGTACTTCAAAAGGCCAATGAGCAAAGAATGGTATGAATGCAAGCCAGCGTCTTGAGCTATAGACCACACGTACTTTATCGGATTCCTCGACGCGTAAAATCCTACAGAAAAGACACTCACTGTTCTTCTCATAGTATCTCCTACTGTTTTCGAGTTCTCTAAGAATCTTTGATGGGATGAAGGGTGTCACATACACTTGCGCATGGGGATGTGTTAGTGAGACACCTATTTCCTCCCCCTTATTCCTAAAGTACAGGAGGTAGATTGCCCACTCTTCCTCCTTATACTTCTCGACTAGGCTCTGAATAGTCTTCATGACCTTATAGACTTGATTGGCGCCCAACTCGTCTAGGTCGCCTGCATCATGCCTAGGTGACTCTACAACAACAAGGCACTTACCACGGGCAGGTGCCACACGGTAGAAGCTATGCCTTGTAGGCTCAGGGGGATCTTGTACTAGCATAGGAAACTTGTTATCTAAGACTAGTACGTCCCACCCATAACCAGTCTCGGGAGCTCCTGGGCAGAAAGGGCACCCACTACGTGGCCTCCACGGCCTAGCTTCGCGGAGGTTCGACACCATAACCCATTCTCCGAGGATAGGGTCCCACCTTAGCTCTTGCACTAGCCTTCTAGGAGGCTTGCTTTCTTCTCCTTCTTGCCCCATGCCGGTTCAACCCATAATTGCAGGGGTTACTTGTGCCTATGTATTCCCTTGTCTATTTCTACAATCCATGTCCTGGCGGCACCAGCCCTCATGAAAGCCTCGTAGACCCTCTCGGCATCTTCGCTACTACGAACTAGCGCTATTACTGCACCCCCCATTCCTGCCCCTGAAAGTTTTGCTCCTAGGGCTCCAGCCTTCAATGCAGCTTCTACTAGCTTGTCTAGTAGTGGTATGCTAACCTCGTAGAGTCTGCTAAGAAGCATGTGCTGGTAGGTCATTACGGCGCCTATTACCTTTAGCTCCCAGTCCTTCTCACTGAGGACGCTTTCGTTGATGCCTACCTGTTCAAGTATAGGCTTTACCTCCTCCAGGCTCGGCTTGTAACCCTTTAGTACGCGTACAGCTATCATTGTCGACTTGTGGGCCCTCAGTGTGTAGAGTATCCTATTGGCAAGCTTTTTAGGTAGCTTACGTAGATACCTGGCTATCTCTTCCTCGTCTATCTCATCCCATCGTGTCTCAGCAAAACTCATAGAAAGCTTTGACTTGAGCCCCTCCGGCAAATCCATCTTTAGGAGTCTACGCAGAGCCTCGTTGAGTTCTGCTTGTCTCTTTGGGTGGATCTCGGCTGTTGAGTGGCGGACTCCAGAGTCTGCAACAACAAACAATGCGTTGCCCAGCTCTAGGAGTTCAACACGGTAAGGAGGCCTAGTCTCGATGAGGACTATGCCGCCATAAGCTGAAGTGTATTGGTCGAGTCTGCCACATGGAATGCCCATAACCTCGTTCTCGGCCTTGAATGCGGCCTCAGCAACCTCTAGGGGCCTAAGACCTAGGCTGTACAGCTCTGATAACGCTGCTATGAAGGCTACTAGTAGTGCAGCACTACTAGCAAGGCCAGCACCCATGGGTACACTACTAGTGATTACCGCGTTTACACAACCCACATCATAGCCGAGGCTTCTCAGCGCTATTAGGCTAGCACGTATGTAGTCTCCAAACCATCCTCCACCACGGAGACCTAGGGATTCTAGTGTAAACTCATCACTAGCATTAAGAGCCCTACTATATACTCTACACACCTTAGACTTTGACGCTGCGACGAAGGTTCTCAAGCTTATAGCTGCACCTACTACTGGCAATCCCTTATAGTCTTGGTGTGTATTGAGGAAGTCTACTCGCCCAGGAGCAGAGGCAATGACTTGGGGTGAGCCACCATAAACTAGCCTGTACAACTCCTCAATGCGCAAGAGAGCGTCTGCGCTCAAGGGCTACCACCTAGAGCCTATGAGTTCCTCTATCCAAAAGCTCTCGCACGAGGTGTTTAGCAGTCTCTTCTACTGCCTTGGCGCTGGAGAACCTTGGATGCCACCCTGTATCTCTTTTAATCCTTTCAATGCTGAGAAGCATGAGCTTCACATCTCCAGGCCATCCACGACCATCTGGTGTACCAGGCTTAAACACATACTCTACACCACTTAGGCCCATAGCTTTTACCACTATGTCTGCTATATCTCTGACTGAAACCCAGTCCTCATTCCCTACATTGTACACTATTGAGGCGCCCTGGTTCTCGCCTTGTATCTTCTCTAGAGAAGCCATAGTTGCTTCTATTGTGTCACTTATGTAGAGGTAGCTCTTCCTCTGTGTTCCATCACCGAGTATTTCTAGTCTATGAGGGTCTTTTCTGAGCTTCACTATGAAATCATATATCACGCCATGCCTCAGCCTTGGCCCCACAATGTTTGCATATCTTAGTATGAGGCATTTAAGCCCATAGAGTCTCGCGTAGGTCTCACAGAACACTTCTGCAGCAGCCTTGGTGGCCCCATAAACACTTATAGGCCTAAGTGGATGGTCTTCAGGTGTAGGTATGGTCTCAGGGTCGCCGTAGACAGTGCTAGACGATGCAAAGACTACTACTTCAACACTATTCCTGCGGGCAGCTTCTAGGACGTGGAGTGTAGCAGTAACATTCTGGTGGTAGTGGTCCAGGGGCTCTCTCACACTATGCCTTACCTCTGGGTTTGCAGCAAAATGAAAGACTATGTTTGCCCCTCGTAGCTCTCCTATCCATTCACTTGGCTCACGGAGGTCTGCTACGACAAGCCTAAACTCTGGGTTGCCGAGTGCTTTGGAGAGGTTATCGCGGCTCCCTGAAGAAAAGTTGTCTATTCCAGTGACCCTGTAGCCCTCCTCTAACAGTCTATCAACAAGGTGGCTCCCTATGAAGCCAGCCGCACCTGTGACTACGGCCTTCACTGGCTTTACCCCATTCTGGCTAGAGTACTCTTCCATGCTAGGATACTGTGTTCTGGCCACACTTTATTGTTGACGATAATACGCAGTTGATTAATTGGCGTGTACACGCTATTGTGTAAGATGTTTTATAGGGTCTCACTAGCCGCTCTCTAGCTGGAGAACAAAAGGAGTTGAGGGTGTAACTGTTTGGCTACCCAAACAACTAAGATCATTATAGCAGTCATTGTCCTAGTTGTTGTAGCAGCAATAGCCATATACGCAATGCAGAAAGGAGCACAAACCCCCACTACAACAGCCTCCCCGGCACCAGCAACCGAGACAGAAACAGCCCCCCAGACGACACCGACAGAGACTGAGGCAGAAGCAGCTCCAGCCGAGATACCTAAGAAGATAGCTGTAGTCTACGATATTGGCGGGCGTGGAGACCTAAGCTTTAACGACATGGCATACCTTGGCGCGTCTAGGGCAGCCAAGGATTTTGGTCTTGAGCTAGTAGAGGTCCAGAGTACTACTGAGGCCGACTACTTGCCCAATCTTAGGTCGCTGGCTAAGAGCAAAGAATACCTCGTCATAATAGCTGTGGGCTTCCTAATGACTGACGCCGTGAAGCAGGTTGCCGACGAGTATCCAGACCAGCTGTTCGCGATAATAGATGGCTATGTGCCAGACAAGCCTAACGTGTTAAGCATACTCTTCAAAGAACATGAGGGGAGCGCGCTTGTAGGAGCCCTAGCCGCAATGGTTGCTCACCACTATGGCTGCAAGGCTGTGGGCGTAGTACTTGGCATGGAGATACCTGTCCTATACAAGTTCGAGGCAGGCTACTATTGGGGCATAAGGTATGGCGAGCAGGTCTACGAGCAGAAGACAGGGAAGACTGTTGAGCCACTCCAGGTTCTCTGGACATATACCGGAGCCTTCAACGACCCAGCGAGAGGCAAGACTGCTACTGAGGCACAACTAGAGCAGGGGGCATGTGTTGTCTACAATGTTGCAGGCGCTACTGGCCTAGGCATATTTGAGGCTGTAGAAGAGGCTGCCAAGAGCCAGGGCAAGGACATGGGTCCACCATTCGCTATAGGTGTAGACAGCGACCAAGACTGGATTAAGCCAGGCTTCATAATTGCAAGCATGATGAAGCGCGTAGACGTAGGCGTCTACACGGCTGTGAAGAGAGCACTAGAATACCGTCAAGGCAAGATAGACAAGTATGGCGGCATACTAGAGCTAGGCCTCAAAGAGGGCGGTGTAGGGGTAAGCAAGCTAGAAGACCTAGAAACATTCCTCTCAATAGCAGAACAGGCCGGCAGGAAGGTAAACAAAGAAGAGATAATGGCTAAAGTTAAGAAGATGAGAGAAAGCATACCAGCATGGATATGGGAGGAAGTTGACAAGCTAGCAGAGCAACTCAAGACAAACCAAGACATTGAAGTGTACGGGCTAAAGTTCTCAGACATAGCAAAGATGATACCACTAGACGCTAACGAGATAAAGCAGATAAGAGCAAAGCTAGGAGTACCAGAAGGCTAAGACAACATTATTTGTATACTCCCTCAGAACAAATCTTTTTTCCCCAAGAACAATCCGCTCTTTCTACTCAGACCACACCGCATAGTGCTTCAGCCCTAAATATGGTTACATTCTAGCTATACTCCAACAAGGAATGGTGCATGTATGGGCAAAGTGTTAAGGAAGGGTTGAGTTGATGGAATTGCAGGAATGTAAGCCTATAGTCGAGATGAAGAATATAGTGAAGGTTTACCTTGACGGTACTGTTGCACTCCGGGGAGTAGACTTTGATGTTTGCCCTGGCGAAGTCCATGCACTCCTTGGGGAGAATGGTGCTGGCAAGACAACGCTCATGAAAATTCTTGCAGGAGTCTTGAAGCCTACGAGTGGCGAGATAGTCCTCGAGGGAAAACATGTAAGGTTTTCGAGTAGTGCAGACGCATTATCAAAAGGTATAGGCATGGTTCATCAGCACCCTGCACTAGTCCCAGTCTTTACCGCCTATGAGAACATAGTACTCGGGGCCTATAGGCCGGGTGCACGTGCTGAAATAGAGAAGCTTATGGAGGAGACAGGGCTCAAGGTCCCCCTCGACGCCCCCGTAGAGTCTCTGCCTCTCGGCATACAGCAGAAAGTCGAGATACTCAAGATGCTGTATCGTAGAGTTAAAGTACTAATACTCGATGAGCCCACAACTAATCTCTCCCCACTAGAGACCCGTGAACTCTTCCGTGTCCTACGCAGCCTGCGTAGCCGGGGAGCAGCAATAGTCTTTATAAGCCATAAGCTACGCGAAGTCCTAGAAGTTGCTGACCGCATAACAGTGCTCCGCAAAGGAGTGAAAGTGGGTACTGTAAGCGCTGAAGAGGCTACTCCAACCCTCTTAGCAAAGATGATGGTTGGACGCGAAGTAGAGATGGTTGTCTCTAAGCCACGTGTAGCACTAGGCGAAGAACTACTAGTCGTTAGAGATCTCTGGGTGCGCAGCGACCTCGGGACATGGGCTGTTAAAGGCGTCTCGTTTAGTGTGCGTGCCGGCGAAATATTCGGGATTGCAGGAGTTGAGGGCAATGGGCAGAAAGAGTTGGTAGAAGCTATTTCTGGGCTCCGAAGAGCAGAGAAAGGCAAGATTGTTATTGGGGGCATTGATGTAACGAATAAGCACCCACTAGAAGTCTACGCTGCTGGCCTTGCCCATATACCAGAGGATAGGCAGCGCTACGGCCTCGTATTAGAGATGACTGTTGCCGAGAACGCTATCCTAGGAGTACAGAGGAGTCCACGGTTCCAGCAGCCGCCAATAATGAAGATTAAGTGGAGTGAAGTATTTAGCCATGCAAGAGAGATAATAAAGAACTTCAACGTGCAGGTTCCAGGCCTTACAGCCAAGGCTAAAACGCTTAGCGGTGGTAACCAGCAAAAACTCGTTGTAGGCAGAGAACTCACTAAGAAGCCGCGCGTACTGTTGGCGGTCAACCCTACACGGGGCTTAGACGTTGCTGCTACAGAGTACATACAGAACCTCCTTGCAAGCCTAAAAGAGAAGGGTATTGCTATACTACTAGTCTCATCCAACCTTGACGAGGTGCTCCAGTTGAGTGACCGTGTAGCAGTAATCTATGAAGGAGAGTTCATGGGTGTTGCTCGCCCAGAAGAACTTACAGAGGAGCTTCTCGGCCTAATGATGGGCGGGTATAGCCTAGACAAGGCCCGCGAGGTTTTGAGTAGGAAAACCACGTAAGAGGAGGTAGGAGGCCATGGGGTTAGAGAAGATTTCAGGGGTTTTCGAGAGGATTATACCGTTAGCAGACGTCCTAGTAGCCATAGCTGTCGGCTTCGTTGCTTCTGGCGCGTTGATGGAGGTAGGCGGCTACAACGCCTTAGAGGCTTTCAGATCCCTATTCGAGTACTCCTTCCTTGACACATACTATCTCTCCTCAACACTAAGCTTTGCAGCGCCAATAATGCTTACAGCCCTAACATTCGCTGTAGGGGTTAGAGCTGGCGTATTCAATATTGGGGCTGAAGGCCAGCTCTACCTCGGCGCACTCGGAGCCGTGCTTGTCGCAGCTTTCCACCTCCCCGGATTCCTCTACTTCCCCCTAGGCCTAGCCCTAGGCGTAGGCTTCGCTGTAGCCTCTGCTGCTGTCGCGGGGATCCTGAAAGCCAAGAGGGGAGTTAACGAGGTCGTCAGCACTATAATGCTTAACTGGATAGCCTTCTGGATAGTAGAGTACATGAGGACTTACCAGATAGCAGACCCGCACGACCCCTCAAAGACTATCCCAGTACCACCACAGGCCCGGCTACCACTACTCATTAGTGGGACAGAGCTTTCTGCAGCAATAATAATAGCTATAGCCTTCGTAATAGCAACATACTACATCCTGTGGCACACTGTGATAGGCTACGAGATAAGGGCTACTGGGCTAAACCCTGACGCCGCAAGGTATGCTGGGATAAGAGTTGACCGCTCAATACTCGCATCATTCATCGTGGGCGGTGTGGCAGCTGGATTAGCTGGCTTCCTAGAGGTTACTGGTAGGCCTCCACACTACGCTATAACTACTGGGCTCTCCAACCTCCTCGGCCTAGGCTTTGACGGTATAACAGTCTCTCTAATGGGGCTCAACCACCCGCTCGCAATAATACCAGCTTCGATCTTCGTTGCAGCCCTCAAAGTGGGCGCTAGGGGTATGCAGATAGAGGCAGGAGTCCCACTAGAAATGGTAAAGGCCGTCCAAGGGATCATAATCATCTCCCTGGCTGCCCCAGGCCTCATACGCACAATCCAGGCCCGGAGGAGAGCTAAGCTCGTAGAGGAGGTGAAACCTGTTGCCGGTTGAAGCACTCTCACAGCTCGCCGAGATAGCTAGGCTCACAACGTTCTCCATGACACCACTACTACTAGCAGCTATAGGCGAGATCATAACTGAGCTAGCAGGAGTAGTCAACATAGGCCTCGAGGGAATAATGCTGCTAGCAGGCTTCGCAGCTGTAGCAGCAGCTGAGGCATGGGGCCCCCTAGCTGGCCTACTTGCAGGGGTGCTCGTAGGGACACTTATCGGGCTCCTACATGGATGGATCTCAGTGTACCTCAAAGGAGACCAGATCATCAGTGGGCTTGGCATAAACATCTTCGCCTTAGGCTTCGTGGCCTTCGGCATAGAGGCATTATGGGGTGTAAGAGGCTACTACACACCACCACCAGAAGCCAAGGTACCGAGAATCCCCGGGCTAGGAGTCTCACCAACATTCATAGCTGCCATAGTAATAGCTCTCGTGAGCTACTACGTGCTATACAAGACTGGTATAGGCCTAAAGATACGCGCAGTAGGCGAGAAACCAGACGCAGCCGAGAGCGTCGGGGTACATGTTGAGCGCGTACAGCTAGCAGCAACAGTCGCTGGCGCAGCTCTCTCCGGGCTAGCCGGAGCCTTCCTGAGCATAGACTGGCTAGCAGCAATAACAAAAGAACTCCCAGCAGGCAGGGGCTTCATAGCACTAGCAATAGTCAACTTTGCAAACTGGAACCCAATACTAGCCCTGGCAGGAAGCGGACTCTTCGGCTTCTTCTGGACACTCGGCGAATGGGTAAAGAACATAGGCACAATAAAGGCAGTAATACCAATACCACTACTCAACACAATACCCTACGTCGCAACACTCGTAGTCACAGCAGGCCTCATAGGCAAGTCAAGACCACCAGCACACATAGGCAGGCCGTATAGAAGAGAATAAAGAGTGATAACCGAGACCAGAACAGTAGCTAAGTTTTTGTTTCTTGATCTCCGCAAGTAGCTAAATACTATTCTCCAATCTTATTATAACCTAAGTACATGCTACTATGCCAGCTTTCATTGTCACATTACCACTATGTTAGCAGTGTAATCCTACTCTACCGAAAAGTTAAGGTTATAAGCCTAAAACCATTCAATAAAATACTACTTATTGTAACGGATAGTGCTACAAGGTGAACCGTTAATAGGTTTAAACAAGCCAGTAATAGGAGGGAAGCATATATGAACTTACGTCTCTTAATGGCTATCATAGTAATAGCCTTAATAGTCCTTCCTACACTAGGCCAAGTAGCCCATGCCACTAGCCAGGCAGGCCATGAACCAGAATTTAATGATTCAGTTATCCAAAGACTTCAGGAGATTCTTGCAAGTAACATGGTTAGTCAAGAGACAAAGACTTGTCTAGGCTGCCATGTCCAGTACACGCCCGGCATAGTATACGAGTGGCTTAACAGCATGCACGCGAAAACTCCTGCTAGTGAAGCCGCAGAACTTTATGAAATGATAGGTTCCGAGGAATGGGTTGATAAGATAAGTGACAAGTTTAAGAACTACAATAAAGTTGTAGGCTGCTATGAGTGCCACGGCATGTATGCTGATCAAGACCGACCCGATATCGTAAACCATTTTGGATTTAACATTGTAACAGTCGTTACTAGAAAAGATTGTGGACAATGTCACCCCAAGGAGAATACCGAGATAAGCTGGACATGGCATGCAACAGGCGTAATAATGTCACCAGTAATGCCATGGTACAAGAGCATACTAGCCTATGCAAAAGACAAACTTGGCGCGAACCCCTTTGGTGACACACAAGCAAAGCAAATTTACGAGGAGTACTTCCCACCTTACCTCACAAGAGAAAGAGATAAAGATCCTGTTTACTGGGACTTCTACAAGAAGCTAGCAACTGCAGTATTTAACTACTTAAATGGCAAAGCTACCGATGAAGACATGAAGATTATTAACATGGTAAAAGAGGCAACTGGCGGCATGGTAACACCCTACGACTATGACTGGAAGACCTGGATATCCCCACTATGGCCAGCAAGTGGCGTACTGAACACCACTCTAGTACCAAGGTTGAATATAACAATAACAGTCAACGCTATGGGACAAAAAGCACAAAACATACCAAACCCAATGAGCCACGACTGGTTCAGAAACGGACTCGTATATCATGCATGTCTCCAGTGCCACGGCTCAGTTGTTGTACCCTACAAAGTCGAGACAGTTAACGTTAAAGGCCTGCAAGTAACAAGGATGGCTTACTGGGGCTGGCCAAACAATGGCGCAGCACGCGTAGACCCAGATGGCAGCATAGGCACATGCACAGCTTGTCACCCAAGGCACTTATTCAGTATTAAACAAGCACGTGAACCCTGGACCTGTGGACAGTGCCACTTAGGCTACGACCACCCACACATCGAGATCTATGAGGAGAGCAAGCACGGCAACATTTACGACGCCTATGGCGAGAGCTGGAACTGGGAGCGATTGCCGTGGCGTGTAGGCGTTGACTTCAACGCCCCAACATGCGCTACATGCCACATGAGCACAATAAGTGTAGTTGACCAGAACGGTAACGAGAAGATAGTTGTTGAGGGTACACACGACCTAGTTAAGAGGCTTGTATGGGATCAAATGCACTTCTTCAGTCACCCCAAGCCAGTAATACCAGATAAGATGCAAGTCTCATTCTTCTTAGGCGGGTTCAGTGTGCTTAAAGGCAAAATGGAGGACGTCTATGCTGCTGCTGAGAAGATACCAGAGAACTCGCCGTACAAGTATCCAGTATTCATGGGTGTAGAAATCAAGGAAGGCTACAAGCCTGGTGAACTTGGCTTCCCAAGGCTTCTCACAGTAGAGTATACTGGTGAGCTAAAGGAGCACCGTGAAGAGATGATAAAGGTCTGTACTCTCTGTCATAGCGATCAGTGGGCTAGAAACTTCTTCCGTACAGCAGACAGTAGCATGATAGAATACGACATAGTGGCAAGATATGCACAGGCACTCTTAAAGATGGCATGGGAACTAGGCATACATGACAATAAGAACATCCTTGACGAATACATGGAGATAATGTGGTACTACATCTGGCACCACGACGGTAGAAGGTGGAGAAACGGCGTCTACATGATGGGCCCAGACTACGCTTTCTGGTTTGGTGTTGTTGACACAGTCATGGATAAGCTAGGCAGGATGACAGCGTACTTTGAGACTGCACTAAAGCTACGTGCCCTACAACTGGAACTTGAGGCGCTAAAAGCTCAGGCAGGAGGCGCACCTTATACGCCAGGTTTAGCAACACAGATTGCGCAAATACAGCAACAAATACAGCAACTACAGCAACAGCTTAAAGCTCTAGAGGCACAAGTGCCAACATTAATACAACAACTCTCGAAACTCGAAACAGAATTTGCACAAAGCAGCGAGCTATTACAGGAGGACGTTGGAGCTGTTAAGGCCAACATTGAAGAGTTAATGAGCCAACTAAAACAGCTAGCACAACAGTTGCCAGCAGGCCCGCAAAAGGAGCAGATTGAGAAGATGATAGCAGACATAGAAGCTACACTACAGAGGCTAGAGCAGCTACAATCTAAAGTTGAAGAGGCTAAGACTGAGGCTGGCACTGCTAAAGAGGAGGCTGCTTCCGCGAAGAAAGCCGCTGAAGATGTCAGCACTAAGGTGAGCACACTAGAGGAGACTATTAAGAGCTTAAAGAGCAGCGTTGAGGGAATGGCTAGGTCAGCATACATACTGGGCGTAATAGCAATAGTAATCGCTATAGTAGCAGCAATAGTTGCAGTATTCTACAAGAAGAAATAAACTATTAGGGATAAATGACAAGGACAAATAAACCCAATATTTTTTCTAAAGATGCCACACACCTACCCTTTAAGCTTTTACATTATTCCGACAAGCATCATATCACAGTAAAGCGCATTACCCGGCGTAATAAGTTATCATGTCAAATCTCGAGTTAGAAACCGGAAGAAACATCGCTAGGAGAGGACAAATTGAATAAAACTACTATATTAGTCGTAATATTATTAACTTTTACCTCGATAATTGTATTTACAATAGGAAATACCCTAAGCAGCACCGAATCGAATAATATAACATTTGTTTTTAATATGACCAAAAATGATGAATGGAGAGTGAGCATAATTGCAAGCATCAATTCTCGTGTATTTAATTGCTCAGGGCTAATTCGCATTAATGCCCTTTATCGCGAGACACGTAGCATTTCACAAAGCTTACTTGTTGCACCACTTTACTATGTAATAGACAGTGTATGCCCTAAATTAAGCATGTATCTCAGCTCTTTGCCAAGACAACAAGGTGCTACTATAAGGGTTCTCTTCCGTTACCCGTATGGGTACAAGTTTTTTTCAGCAATGGACAAGAGAGGGTTGAGAATAGGTAACACCTACATAGTTCCGTTACATTTATTCCTTGACTACTACATTTACGATGGCATAGTGCTAGCTTCATCAGATAAGTACAATTTTTCAGAACATTATGGGTTCAATATAGTATTTCCACGTGGTCTTAAATTGAGCGTAGCAACTAGTATAGCAAGAGTGGTTTATTGCGTCTCAGAGTATCTTAATAAAGTGCTGGGGCCTAGTCCTCGTAGCCCAGTAGTAGTTGTTGTTGCATCGCCAAAAGAACATGCCTTTGTAATGCCCGGCACAGGGTATAGTCTTGGTGGAGTAATTTATGCAAAATATTCTATCAACTCTAACAGATCACTTACACATATAGTCGCTCATGAAACTGTACATGGATGGATTGGCAGAGGACCACTAAGGGGAGATGAAGCATTCGTAGAAGGAGCTTCTGAATTGCTCGCACTACTTGGACTTAGAGAGTGTGATCTTAAGCTATACCAGATTGTCTATAGACATATAAATGAGTCTTCGAGATTTAATAAGTATTACTCATTTTTCATAATTCATTATTCTTTAAGAGAATCTTCTCTAAAAGCATGTAAGAAGGATCTTTACCTAGAAGCTCTTCATAGAATGTATACACAAAAGAGGATAGTAGAAATAACTGATTTTTTCAGTCTAGTTGGAAGACTGGCGTTTCTAGCCAATTGTGATGAAGAAATTGCACTAGAACTGGGCCGATATTTGCTAGGAATTAACGAAACCAGCCATATGACACGGCTAACGCATAGTACAACGACGAAACTACATAATAACATGGATATGAACACGGATGAATGGCCTAAATCTAATAAACAAGTACTGGTG
>JALTZF010000139.1 GCA_027046265.1 Pyrodictiaceae archaeon | reverse complement strand
TATCGCACACAATACCCTTATACCGAATTCGCTTGTACTTTCCGCAATAACATTCCCAATCTTTTGTCGGCCCAAAAATCCGCTCACAAAACAGCCCGTCTTTTTCCGGCTTCTGGGTGCGGTAATTAATTGTCTCCGGCTTTGTCACTTCTCCGTTGGACCACGAGTGGATTGCATCTGGCGATGCCAGCTTCAGACGGATAGCGTCAAAGTCTAATACCTGCTTGTTGTCGTGTTCAAACATAGCCATGTATTAGGGATACCATTCTTATGAAGACTCTGTGCCTTCATTGCTTTGCTGGACGACCTTGTCATCCTTCAACAGTTCAACATCCAAGCACAGCCCTTTCAGCTCGCGGACCAACACATTGAAGGATTCGGGGATATTTATTTTCTTAATTGGTTCTCCTTTGATAATTGATTCATATGCTTTTGCACGACCAGGGACATCATCTGATTTAATTGTCAGCATCTCCTGCAGGGTGTATGCCGCGCCATACGCCTCCAAAGCCCACACTTCCATTTCTCCAAACCGCTGTCCGCCAAACTGCGCCTTTCCTCCCAATGGCTGCTGCGTTACCAAAGAATACGGTCCGATAGAACGCTGGTGAATCTTGTCCTCTACCAAATGATTTAGTTTCATCATGTAAATGTAGCCAACAGTCACTGGCTGATCGAACCGGTCGCCCGTCCGCCCATCATATACATACATCTTTCCGCTCGGGTCAAATCCCGCTTTCTGAAGCTCGTGGCGAATTCGCTCTTCTGTTACCCCATTGAATGTAGGGGTTACCACGTTGTATCCCAACGCTTTTGCCGCCAGACCCAGATGAGTCTCCAGAATCTGCCCAATATTCATACGAGAAGCGACGCCCAATGGATTCAGGATGATATCAACCGGTGTCCCATCTTCCAAATACGGCATATCTTCCACTGGCACAATGCGCGAAATGACGCCCTTGTTTCCATGCCGACCGGCCATCTTGTCTCCTACTTGAACCTTTCGTAGCTGCGCCACCGATACCTGTATCTGCTTAATAACGCCGGAGGGGAGCTTGTCTCCCTTCTCTCGAGAAAAAATCTTCACTTCAACAACTTTCCCATGCTCACCATGCTCAAGATATAAAGAAGAATCACGGACTTCTTTTGCTTTTTCTCCAAAAATAGCCCGCAGCAGCCGCTCTTCGGCAGTAAGTTCAGTTTCTCCTTTTGGAGTAATTTTCCCAACCAAAATATCCCCAGAAGATACCTCGGCTCCAATTCTCACAATTCCTTCCTCGTCCAAATCCTTTAATTTCTCTTCTCCAACATTGGGGATATCCCGGGTTATCACCTCAGATCCCAATTTCGTTTCCCGAACATCCACGGTATACTCCTCAATGTGAATAGACGTGTACCGATCTTCTTCAACAACCCGTTCAGACAGCAAAATAGCATCTTCGTAATTTCCTCCCTCCCACGGCATAAAGGCAACGAGTAAATTTTGCCCCAAAGAAAGCTCTCCCTTATCTGTTGACGGACCATCTGCTAACACATCCCCTTTCTTGACCGTATCCCCTTTTGAAACCAAAATACGCTGGTTAATACAGGTTGATGCATTTGACCGCTTAAATTTTTGGGTTCTTATTTTCTTTAACTCTCCCGAGGTAGTCAAAATGCTCACCTCATCGGCGGCCGCCGACACAACCTCCCCATCCTCTGGAGCCAATAGT
>JALTZF010000138.1 GCA_027046265.1 Pyrodictiaceae archaeon | reverse complement strand
GCCCTAGATAATACATTTCACGTGACTCGAGGTCAGGCCAGTAGGGTGTCCTCGTTATTATTTGTAGAAGCCCTATTAGGCCCCCAATACTTAAAACGAGAAAGCCTACTAGCACGGTACGGCGGGCATAAGAGTCCTCATAGAGTCCTTTCACGGGCATAGTCTCCACCCCAGGTGACTATTTTTCTATTATGAGTTTCCCAGACATTAGGTCATGTCCTAGGCCACAGTATTCTGTACAGTAGAAAATGTATTCGCCAGGCTTGAGGTCCCTAGGGGGCTCCCACACAAACTCTGCTACGTAGCCTGGGAAGACCATTACATTAACGCTTGTACCAGCTATTTTGAAGCCATGTATCACGTCGTCTGACGTTATTCGGAATACTACGCGTACAGGATCCTTAAGCCTTATCTCCCGCGGGATGAAGGTGAATTGTATAGCCTTAATGTTCACCTCGTATACTCCAGGCCCCACTTCTCGGACTCCGGGAGTGAAGGCTCCATACTTTTCCTGGTACTCACTCAAGCTATAGGCTTTGCATGCTGGGTTAAACCCCCTGGCAAACCCGTAGTATGCCATTGAGGCTGAGAGGCCTGCTATTATTGCTACTACAACTATTATCCACACATACTCGTAGACCATTTCTCCTCTCTGCCCACTATTAGGGTGCGCCATAGAACCATCCTCCCGATATGAGCTTGTTTAACACAAAAACCCAGGCAAGGACTAGGATGGTAGCCCAGGCTAGTAGGAGGAGGAGGGCAGACTTTCCAGCAGATACCTTCTCGCGGATTGACATCAGCTCCCACCTCCTCTACGCAACAATACAGCTGCGACAATTAGTGCTACAACTATTATTGCTACACCGACTGCGACAGTAAAGCCCAATCCTTTCCCGCGAGCTTCTTTAGCCACAGTAGAAGTAGCTTGTACTGGCTGTGTAGCCTTCTCAGTAGTCGTGCTCGGTTTTTGCTGTTCAGTCGTCGGCGTAGTGCTGGCCTTTGTGGTTTCTTTAGGTGTGGTTGGCTGTTGTGTTACTGTTGCTTTTACAGTCTCTTCACTAGTCATAGTAGCTGTCTCTGTAGGGCTCTCTGTCTGTGTTTGCTGCTGGGGCTGGAAGAAGCTTAGGAAGAAAGAGCTTATTGCTTCTACTTCTGGGCTGTCAGGTTGCTTGCCTACAAATCCAGACATGACCCTCATAAGGTCCTGCCATGTACTAACTTTCTGTCCAAGTTTCTCCATAACATTCTTTGAGACTTCAGCCTTGACATACTCGTCTGGTGAAGCATACTTCTCGCCTGCCACTCGGAGCCCTTCTACTATCTCCTCCCACGAATCACCTATGCCTCCTTGGCGGTGGCAAGAAACGCAGCCTATTTTCTCGAATAAACCCCTAGCTTCCTCTTCACTCACAGAGGGTGAAGCCTGTGTTCTTAGCACGGCTAATGTGAAAGAGGCTACAACTACTATCAAAACCAAGAGAGTTGCAAGGCCAGAATTCTTCACGTTTGACACCTTTAACGGCCGCATACATAGAACTCAATAACTTGACTAATCACCTACTAGTTAAATACTATGGACACACTTGCAACATTGATTGTTCGAAACCGAAACTACATTAGTTTTCTCTTAAAAACAGAAACCATATTAACAGCCAGCTAACATGCACTCCGCCGCGGTAGAACCCCAGCAGTTATAGTGTGCACGCATATAG
>JALTZF010000137.1 GCA_027046265.1 Pyrodictiaceae archaeon | reverse complement strand
CATAACAACCACTGTTATCGATAGTTTATTTAACTAGTATAAAGCTAATATCATAGTAGCATCACGTTTAGGACGAGTAAATAACATAATCCCAATCCAGCTTTCAGAGACAATGGGCTTCGGGAACATGCTTGTGGGGGTTATTAGTGATACCCATGATAACCTGGATAAAGTACGCATAGCAGCAAGAATATTCTTTAAAAAACGTATAAATACAGTTTTACACCTTGGCGATATCATTGCACCATTTACGCTAAGAGTATTTAGGGAGGAGGGTATTGAGAAGCTTATAGCTGTTTTTGGTAATAACTGCGGTGAGAAGCTTGGGTTAAAACGTGTCGCTGATAGCATAGGATATGAAATTCATGAACCACCATTTACTGTAGAACTTACTGGCAAGAAGATACTTATGCTGCATGGACAAGGGAGTATAGAGGCCACAGTATCCTTAGTCAACGCGCTAGCAAAGAGCAGACAATACGATATAATACTTTATGGTCATACACACCGCATTGACCATAGATTTGTCGATAACGTACTTATCTTAAACCCTGGAGAGGCTTGCGGCTGCCTTACGGGGAAGCCTACAGCAGCAATACTTGACACCAAAACTCTCCATGTAGAGCTCCTGGATCTAAGCCGATGATGATTTTTGGCTACCACAGAACCCCCGGATTAAGCACCCATACACTTTTCCGGGGGATGTTGGAACCTGGCCTTACCGAGGCATCCTAGGAAAACAGAGGAGAGAATTGTGGTGGGCCCGGGGGGATTCGAACCCCCGACCTCCCGGTTATCAGCCGGGCGCTCTACCGGGCTGAGCTACGGGCCCCTGCTACCCAAGATTGTGTGAGTTGTTCTCTCCTACACAGGGATTTTTGAGACTTACCCCTTCCCTATAACATCATTAGCTTAAGGGGATTGGCGAGGCAAGGGTCAGTGAAACAAAAATGTGAGGGTTGAGTTTAATCGTTACTCGGCTTCTTTAGTCACTATTGTGCTTGGCTCTTTTTTAGCTGGTTGTTCGACTTGTTTAAACCTATTTTTCAGCTTTTCTAGTACTTCTGGTAATGTTGTGTACTCCATTTCCTCTGGGCCAAGCCTGTGAGGCATGAATGGGCCGTGGCGGCGCATGTAGTCTGTTATTAGCTGGGCTAGGCGTCTTGGCTCGTCGAAGGCTGGGTCGTCGAATAGGTCTGCAGGACCTATTAGTCGTCCTTTTGTTATCTGGAATCCAAGAGCTACTACGCGTGGTGGTCCATCGAATCTCGTGCATTTAGCGTCTCTCATGCTTACTGGCATTAATGGGCCGTAATGGCTTCCTCTCATCCAGCCAGCTACAAGGTGGGGGAATGCAAAGGGTTCTAGGATTTCGCCGACTGCTGGGAAGCCTGACTGTGCACGTACTATGGCTACTGGATCGTCTTTACCTACGTATCTTCCAGCTATTAGGTTGAGTCTCTCTGTGCTAACTACTGCCGCTATTTCATCATCGCTCTTCCTGTAGACTCTTTTTATCACATATCTTCCAGTAGTGCCTATGAGGGCTAGTATATCATATAGTTCCTCGGGAGCATTGAGCGTTACTATTTTACCCTCATACACATCCATTATCTCGAACTTAAATCCTTCATGCAGCCTTGGATCTATTACAAGTCCCGCTGTGTTGAAGGGATCAGCGAATATCCTGAATATTGGGAGGTTGAAGGCACCGGGCTCGGTCTTATCCGCCATGAACACGACTATGGGATCACTTTTTCTTTCAGTAAACTCCATTTCGGCTACTCCAGGCCCCATCCCTCTAATGTTTCCACTAAAGGCGTCACTGAGTAAGTCCTGGCCAGCTGCATATAGGCCCAGATCTTTTGCTACTTCCGTAGCTTTCTTGAAAGCATCCCAGGCTAAACCATGTATGTCTGGGTGGTCAACGCCCTTCCTATGTGTCATAATAAGCTGTAAATCGTCGCCGACATGTGTCACATAGAAATCTATTATTAGACCCTTTCTCTTCCCTTCAGCTAATACACGTGCAGCAGCTGCCATTGTGTCAGGGTGTACCTTGTGGTGACCCGCTAGACTGCCTATGTCGGCTTTTATTACACTTATAGTTATCTTCTTGTTTTCACCAGCCACTACTATTCACCCCTCCACTATAAATCGGGGCTTGCAAAGAGGGTTAAACGAGGCTATGAGAACGCTGATGGCTCGAGGCTATGCCTAGTTAGAGCCAGTGCAATGGAAGGGTAAGAAATTGTTTACCCTCGAAACGACTCAGCGTGATACCCTACATAGCAATAAGTCGTATTCTCTTACTCTTCCTCCTCTTTCAGCTTTTTTGTATCGGTGTAGTAGTACTTGTTGAGCCTTCTTTGCAGTCTATCGAGGTAGCTGTCCTCACGGTTTATACGTGGTCTTCCTGTTTCAGGGTCTTTTCGGATCGTGATGCCTAGCTCACTTAGGAATAGATTCATTCCTTCTGGTAAGGGCTTAGGTGGATGAGCATAGCCTCTACGGCCTGGCTCACCAGTGAAGACGAGGAGCCTATTTGCTATGTAGTCTTGGACAGCTATATCATGTTCAACGACTAGGGCCGCCACGCCACGTGTCTCTGTCAATCTTCTGATTGCTCTTGCTACTGCCAGTCTTTCCTCCACATCAAGGTATGCTGATGGCTCGTCTAATAGGTATATGTCGGCTTCTCGTGCTAGCACAGCCGCTACAACCACTTTCTGAAGTTCACCACCACTTAGCTCTGAGAGTCTTCGTTCAAGAAAACGGTCTACACCAAGCCTTTTGACAAGCTCTACGTATAGCCATGAGCCAGGCGTTAGGGCTTGAGGATTCGCTTCACGTAGTAGCCTCTCAACAGTAATATCTTCGCCTAGTCTTTCAGGTGATATATATTGGGGCTTATAGCTTACCTTCAATTTCTGGCCTACTGGTGTTTCCACACTACCTTGCTGAGGCTTAAGCTCGCCTGCGATGACACGCACAAAGGTAGTCTTACCTATACCGTTGGGGCCAACTATGCCTATTACCTCACCTTCATACAATTCTCCAGGTTCAACACTTAACCTGAACCCATTAAGCTCGATCACAATTCTATCCCATTTTATATAGGTCTTGGCAGCTACTCTTGCTTCAATACTTGCAGCCGGTATTGTATACCTTATTGGCTCACGTCGTATCCTCATATTCTCTGCTGGCAGATAGCCATTAAGGAAATTATTTATCCCCACACGTACACCATAGGGTTTTGATGCAATACCGTAGACTCCAGGTTCACCATACATGATCACGACATAGTCTGAGAGATAGTCGAGCATTGCTATATCGTGTTCAACTACAACAACATAGCTATTCTTGGGTACATAGCTCCTTATTGCACGGGCTACACGTACACGCTCACGCACATCTAGATAGCTGCTTGGCTCATCGAATAAGTAGATATCAGCATTTCGGGATAACACTGCTGCAACCATGAAACGCTGAAGCTCGCCTCCACTCAACATCCTAACATCTCTGTCTAGTAAGTGTTCCAGTCCAAGCTCCTTTACAAGCTCCTTTGCAACTCCACGATCATCTACACGCTCCAATAGCTTACCTATAGGCCCTTTAAGGCGGCGAGGAACGATGTCTATATATTGTATCTTGTGTGCAGGTTTAAGCTTACCCTCCGCTATGTCGCGTAAGAAGTTTTGGAGCTCGGTACCACGAAATCTACGTATGATATCGTCCCATCCAGGCTCATTACCTGTCTCGCCAAGATTAGGTTTCAACTCCCCTGCTAAGATCCTTAAAGCAGTTGATTTTCCAGTGCCATTCTTACCTATTATACCAAGGACACTGCCTCTACGTGGAACGGGGAGTCCATAGAGCTTAAAACCATTGATCCCATAGCGATGCATCACTATTCTTTCAAGTTCATCTGGCAAATTAACGATACTGAGAGCTTTAAAGGGGCATTTCCTGACACAGATGCCACAACCGATACAAGTTTCCTCATATATTATCGCCTTACCCTTAACTTCAATTGCTTTTCTCCCAGTCTTGTTTATTGGGCAGAATCTTACACACTCAAGCTGACACTTATCTGGCTTACAAAGCTCCTTGTCGACAACTGCAACCCTTACCATTAATCATCCCAGGCTAGCATTGCATCACACCACATACCCTATAATACCCCAGCGGTCTGAACCAAAAGGACAAACAGGTAAGAGGAGCGAAACAACGCTCTGCGAAGGTGGGGAAGTAAATTTAGAAGCCTTGATCACCTAATTAGGTCTTCTGGGCGGCGTTGAGGAATGGTGACGGCACCGAATAGAGCTCTTGTACGGGCCTAATATCGCAAAAATCTGTGAGGACTAGGCAAGGTATGCTGAGCCGCCCCTTTCCTGCGGGGCTACCATTCTTCTTCCCATTCCTCTTCTTCTTCCTCTTCCTCCCACCATTCTTCCTCCTCTTCCTCTTCTTCCCACCACTCTTCTTCCTCAAGTAGGACTAGCATAGGCTCAACCCTCGGCATGAACACCTTATGGTCCGTATGGAGTTGGCTTGTCAGTTACTATTAATATTTTTCTTCATGTCAGTCCTCGGGGTAACAAGTCTGTAGATGAGAGGCTAGAGTCTTTGCGTTGCAGCAAAAACAGCAACTCTTGTCACTAAGTATCTTTGCGCTAGATGTACTGGTAGTTTTATTCCAGCTAAAGCCATTACTGCTCTTACAGGGTCAAAACAGCAATTTTCAATTCCAAACTCTTTGGCCAGAGCCTCTACTAGGTACTGGAGAGAGCTCAAAGCACTCGACACGGCAATGACTATTGCTTTATCGCGTGGCCCTGCCATTTCTAGAGCCCTACGAATATTACGCTCACCGATAACGTATAGGAGAATGTCTATTCCCGGTTTCCTAGCTATATTACGACCTTTTAGACGAGCTTCATATGCGAGCACTGCTGCAAGTATTGCTTGCTTCTTCGAACCTATGAGTTCTGGTGACAGAGCAGTAGCATATACTTCGTCTTCTACAAACTTATCAAACACACTATATGCTTTATCACCCGGCCATTTAGTACAGATTAGGGCTACGTAGACAGTTCTACCTGTCAACGTTGTCTGTAAACCTACTTCGTGTCCTAAACATTCTCTGGACGAACTCAATACTGTCACCACTCGTTTTCGCTGCCTCTTCTAAGCTCATACCATGTTTTGATACAAGCTCCTCTATGATCTCAGCCCGATCCCAAGGGAAAATTATCCATGCATCGGTTTCACGCGAATAGAAATCAGGCCTTATAATCGACCATGGTTTAACAAAAAGTGTTGCTGTAAATACCTTGTGGGGGCCGTAGTGGCTTAGGAAACTAACTACAGTGTTTAGCGTCTTACCTGTATCAGCGACATCATCTACTACAAGTATTGTTTGATTACGTATCTCGGTGACTAGGGGCTGTGTTATTACTGGTTTTTCAGCGTGATCACCTATTCCACGATAAAACTTTACTTCAATAGCACCCATACGATAAACGCCAAGATAGTCTGATAGTAGTCTTGCAGGTATCCATCCGCCCCTCAAAATACCAACGATAAGATCAATGTTTAGACTGCGTGATGCTATTTGCTCAGCAATATTTAGACATGCTTCTTCTACCTCTCTCCACGAGACGGGAAGGAATCTTGCTGGTTCGGGGTGTTTGGGCCTACTCAAGGCTTAGCCACCATGATAGACTTGTATGATGTGTATACGTGATGAGGGGCTAACCTCTTGGCCTGGATCCATTAAACGGGCATCAACACCATTGATAAACACTATTATGCCAGGTTTTGGTTCACCACTTGGCTCAAATGCGTCTGGAAATCTCTTTGCAAACTCCCTTAGTAGTTCCGATAATGGCTTAGAGGTATTTATTTCAAGTACATGCTTCTCGCCATATCTTTCAGCAAGTCCACCTACTAGTATGACTTCGACCATATTATTATTGCCCTCATGTGAATAACGTTATTGTTGCTGGCTTTGTTGTGCTTGCTGTAATAGCTCGGCACGCACCTCTTCTGCACGCTGCATCTCAAGGAGGTACTGTAGCCTACCTGTACGCTTATATAGACGGACAAGCCGAGTCACGTAGCCCGCTATTTGGTTACGTAGCTTCTTTGATGGCGTTTCGACTAGCTGCCCCACAACCTTCTTGTTGTGTTCAAAGTCTTCTGTAAAGAGGTCTGGATACATCTCAATGAGCCTCCTAGCTGTACGCTTGACCAGCCCTATCCTTACCTTGCCCACTACGCGTCACCCGGCTACCTAGCTTTCTGATTGGCATAGCCTAACTGAGGGCAGGATATAAGTCTCTGCCTCACCTCCACACAGCAATGACAGTAAGGTTTATATAGAAGTGTCCCCGAAAGAGCCTCCGGCGAAGAAGGGTTGGAGGGGTGGTGTAGGAGTGTCCACGCCACAACAAAAGGTTACTAGCACCGTTGAGCCAACTGGTGTGCCAGTGCTAATACTCAAGGAGGGCACACAAAGGACTTACGGCAAGGAGGCAGTAAGAGCAAACATAATGGTTGTAAGGGCTATCGCTGAAACACTACGTACAACATACGGACCAAAAGGCATGGATAAGATGCTCGTAGATAGCCTTGGCGATATAACGATAACAAACGATGGTGCAACTATCCTCGACAAAATGGATGTACAACACCCAACCGCTAAGCTAGTAGTACAAATAGCTAAGGGTCAAGACGAGGAAGTAGGCGATGGTACAAAGACTGCCGTCATTATCGCAGGTGAGCTACTTAAACAAGCCGAGGAGCTATTGGGCAAGGAGATACACCCAACACTAGTAGTAGAGGGCTACAAGAGGGCAGCTGAAGAGGCCATAAAGAGGATATACGAGATAGCAGAGCCAATAGACATTAATGATGATGAGACGCTTAAGAAGATAGCAAGAACAGCACTTACGAGCAAGGCCGTACACGGCGCTAGAGACCATCTGGCAGAAATAGCAGTTAAGGCTGTTAAACAGATAGCCGAGAAGAGAGGAGACAAGTGGTACATTGACTTGGATGCAATACAGATGATAAAGAAGCACGGCGGAGGACTCCACGATACCCAACTAATCTATGGCATTGTCATTGACAAGGAGGTCGTACACCCAGCAATGCCTAGAAGGGTTGAAAACGCCTACATAGTGCTACTCGATGCACCACTAGAAGTTGAGAAACCAGAGATCGATGCCGAGATTAGGATAAGCGATCCAACCTATCTAAGAAAGTTCCTTGAAGAAGAAGAAAACATACTAAAACGGTATGTAGAGAAGATTTACGAGGTAGCAGTAGAAAGGATGAAGAAAGATGGTGTTGATCCAAGCAAGGCTGGTATTGCTGTCTTTGTCCAGAAGGGTATTGACGAAATAGCACAACACTTCCTAGCCAAGAAGGGTATTCTTGCAGTAAGACGTGTAAAGAGGAGTGATATGGAGAAACTAGCTAGGGCTACTGGCGCAAAGATAGTAAGCAATATTGAAGACCTATCACCAGAAGATCTAGGTTATGCCAAGATTGTCGAGGAGAGAAAGGTCGGAGAAGACAAGATGGTGTTTGTTGAAGGCTGCCCGAACCCAAGATCAGTAACAATACTGATACGTGCTGGCCTAGAAAGACTCGTAGATGAAGCTGAGAGAAGCCTACGAGACGCTTTAAGCGCTGTAGCAGACGCGATAAGAGATGCAAAGGTCGTTGCAGGTGGTGGTGCTGCTGAGATTGAACTCGCTAAACACCTACGTGAAATAGCACCAAAGTTTGGCGGCAAGGTACAATTAGCTGTAGAAGCCTTCGCAAAAGCACTTGAAGGACTAACCATGGCTCTCGCCGAGAATGCTGGTCTAGACCCCGTGGAGATAATAATGAAGCTTAGAGCTAAACACTCAGAGCCCGACGGCAAATGGTATGGCATCAACGTGTTTACAGGAGAAATAGAGGACATGATGAAGCTTGGCGTTATAGAGCCAGCAAGCGTGAAAGCTAATGCCATCAAAGCTGGTACCGAGGCTGCAACAATGGTACTAAGAATTGATGACATCATAGCAGCTGCTAGGAAAGAGGAAGAGAAAGAGGAGAAGAAGAAAGAGGAGGAAGAGGAGAAAGAAGAATAACCCTTAGACCTAACCACGTAATAGCCTAAGAACTCTTCAACGTTTTTAGGTCTAAAACGAAACAATAATTTCTTATCCTCTTTCCTAACTCTTGTTCCAATCTCGGTTTCAATGATTCAGATCCACCTTACATATGCTACAATACTCCTAGGCTGACGGTCATACATCTATAGCTCGACTACAGAGTCTAGTGTTATTTATGGAGGTGAGCTAGGGTAGGCATAGTCCTTGTGGCAGGAGTACCAGGCACGGGCAAAACTATGGTTGGCTCCAAGCTTGCGAAGAGACTAGGATGCCGGTTTACAACGTTATCATGGCTTGTACTTGAGAAAGGTTTGTGGATTAGCTATGATAGAGGAAGGAGGAGTTTTATCGTAGATTACTCTCGTTTAGTTGATTTATTGAAAGCCTTCTTCTC
>JALTZF010000136.1 GCA_027046265.1 Pyrodictiaceae archaeon | reverse complement strand
CTTGTATGTTAACTCAATACGCTTACTGATTACGCGTAAACGAAGGGCTTCATCTGTTTTAGCAAAATCCCTGCATGGATGTTGAAAATAGATATCCTCTTCGTATACCTGAGCTTCTTTCTTGGCCCCAATATTCTCGAGCTTCTTGATAACATTGTCTACCTCATTACATGACTGAAGCTCTATCTTTGCTTCGACCTCAACACTATTAGGCATAAACTACACCTACTCAATGCCCGTCTACACGACGTTAAGTCCCTTCTTTAGAGCTAAATCTCTGAATCTCTTAGAGTCGTAAGCCATGTATACATTGTTAAACATTACGTAGACCTCTTCAATACTGTCATACCTAGAGATTAGCTCGCTAATCTTAGATGCCAGCTGTTCAAGGTCCTCATCAGTGTACTTGTAACGATAATTAACCTCCTTACCGCCGAGCCCATGCAAGCGGAAATAAAGCACTCTCTGCCCTCCACAGACCACTGGATCACGGCGAAGAAGATCAACTATGTGTACTACACCTGTTGAACACACAACATCACTGATGGCTGACGTTTTCTCGTGCCATGAACCCCGAGGCTCCCATCCAATAACAAACTTCCTGTTAGTCTGCTGCAGAGCCCAAGCAAAGAATTTCTTTGTATTCTCTATATTCTCCTCGCTATACCCAAAACTTGAAGGCGTCTGTACAACTATCACACGCGCATTAAGAGCCTCTGCAGCCTCAACAGTTACATGCCATCCCCACTTGTTCTCTTCTGTTAGCCTTAATAGACCATAGTTACCAGGATCGCCGCGAAGCTCTCGCCTACGTATCTTTTTCCAAGTAGGACTTCTACTAGTATGAGTTACGACTTGCCACGCCTTAATATTATAAATAAAATCCTGTGGTGCCTCCTGTCTCCACCTCTCAAGCGTGCTCTTATCAGGAGGTTCATAGAATGTTTGCTGGACTTCAACTGTACGGTATTCTGAGAAGTATTTCTTGCGCGAAAACGGAAACCCACAACATCCAATGTATATAGTAGCCATAGACAATGCACCTCCAAACTAGGGCAAAGACTCTGTTAGATGAATCCCAGAAAACCTAGAGTACTTGTTGAGAACCCTTCCTTCTGCTTCATAACTTGTAGAACTGTAGAGTTTGAAAAGATTAGGGGCTGTATTACTTCGCCCCTGTTTCCGGTGTTACCACTAATACATCTGCTTTATGGCTTATAGAGATAACCTTGTTGGATACACTACCTAAGATGAATCTTTCGAGGCCGCCACGTCCACGTCTCCCTAACACTATTAGGTTGCACTCCTTTTCTTCGGCAAATCCGACAAGTTCTTCGGCCGGATCGCCCATTAAGACAATGGGTTCTATGTTTGTTAGCCCTGTCACTTCTCTTATTTCCTTAACTATTGAGTCTAAGTTATTTCTGGAAGCCTTCTCGAGTCTACTCACATCCGTTATCTCGGGTACAAGGAGTTCGCCTAGGAAGACGGTTGGTGGTGGTATGACAGTAACTATATATAGTTTTGCCCCAGTCAACTTAGCAATCTCTACAGCTCTCTCTACTGCCTTACGACTAGCATCGCTTCCATCAAATCCCGCGACAATACATTTGTAGAACAATGAGCTGGTTCACCCTCTTGTATTAAAGGATGAACGAGGGTTATTACGTGTTGCCTAAGGATATAATTACACCTAGCCTGTATGCAAGGTGAAAGAGCTTAATGGCCCTAAGATAGCACATCTTTAGTGGGGGCGTAGGGAGTGTGGAGAATGCAGACAGTAGGCTGTGTATAGATCAAAGACTTATAGCTATAGGTCGTGCTGCGAGAAAAGCTGCACCACCAGTTGTAGCGGCTAGTAGTATAGGGACATGGTACTGGTGTCCTTTGAAAGCATGGCACAATACAACGCTGTTTAACTCTGGCTGGCTTAGCATAGAGCAACTGAATGAGAATGAACTGGAAGGATTAGCTTTATTGTGGGCAGCTGAGTTTGCAAAGAAGTCGATGATTAAGATTATACATGGTAAAATAATGCATGGCGAGGAAATTGATGTAAGAGAAGTTGTTGAGTCAGCACGTATTGCAAAAAACCTAGCTAATCGAGGTAAAGAGTTTTTCTATGAACTTGTAAAGTCGAATACACTCCAGTCTCTAGGGCTTATAGACCCAGCTAGTTTTGAGAAACAGCTAGCCAAGTATAGATCTACTGAAAATCTTGTGGAGTACAGTAAGAAGGAAGAATGGCCTCTCATTGCTAGACAAGCGCCACAAGGCTTCTATGTAATAGGAGTCCCTGATAGGATTGAATGGCAAAGCATTGGTGGAGGACTAAAAATCGTCGAGTTAAAGACGACAAGTAAGCCTCATCTTGTTAGACAAAAAAGGCGAAGCTATAAGGCAGCATTAGCACAACTAGCAACATATTCCTGGATATTATCCGAAAGATGGCCTGTTGAAGAAGCAGTGTTGGTTGTATTAGATGATTCTGGTCGAGTAATTCTCAAGGAGATATATGATGCATTAACACTTTCAGAATGGTTTGAAGAGAGTATCATACGGATAGCTTTGAGTCTGATAGACCAACGGGCTCCACAGAATCCAAGCAGGACTCCCTGCAAGAGCTGTGAATATGGAGGTGTTTTCCCAGGAAAGACTGTATAGAGGTTAGTGTTTTCTGCGCAGCATGAGGCTATGTTCTATCCTTTTTAGTACTTCCTTTTCGAGAGCATACACGAGTTGTTCTAGACGCTCATTGAGACTATAGCTAAGACCTAACTTATGAACTCTCTCATGTAGTTCTCTAAGCTTACCTAATTTCATCTCCCTATAGTATTGCAGTGCCTCTTTATACAATAACTCTTCGAGTACATACTCATCAAATGAATCATGAATATCAAGACACGACATGTTTAACCCGTGTATATATTACTTATACTTAGATTACTTGATAGGTCTAGTTGCGGTTACAATAATTTAATGTTTGAGACTGCCTAGAAGACTCCCTGTCATATTCTTAACTTCTATCCTTAGTCTGGTATCTTTTGGTGTATTTCACGTATTAAGAATTCTATATTGAGTCCTGTCTCAACATCAAACAACATTACCCTATTACGGGGCACTACTATGTACACCTTAGAGCTACTATGAGGCTTAACGTCAGGTGGGGTAACGACCTTTATCGGCATGCCTGCTACTATGAGTGTTACAATGTTTTCCCTTCCAAGAGGCTCAACAACATATACATCGCCTTCAAGTACAAGATCTCCTTCGGGATCTACTAAGGGGCTTTCAACTATCTTTGCGTGTTCTGGGCGAAATGCCACAACCAGTTTTTCCACACCAGCTTCGCGAACAATCTTTGAGACCTCCTCTGTTAGCTGGTATCGAGCTGATCCAACTTCAACAAAGACAGTTCCATCAACTGTTTGAACTGAGCCTGTTAAAGTATTAGCTGGAGGGTTACCAATGAATGTCGCTACAAACAAGTTTCTAGGCTTCAAGTATACTTCTTCCGGCGTGCCAACTTGCTGTAGTGTGCCTTGATCTATTACAGCTATCTTATCCGCCATACTCATGGCCTCAGCTTGGTCATGCGTAACATGGATAGCTGTTATACCAAGCTTCTGTTGCAACTTTTTCAGTTCAGCCCTTATAGTGAGTCTCAGCAAGGCGTCAAGATTGCTGAGAGGCTCGTCGAGTAGCAATACAGAAGGCTCTTTGACTAGTGCTCTGGCAAGTGCAACGCGTTGTTGTTGGCCACCACTAAGCTGTGAGGGAAACCGATCTAGGAGTTCTTCAATTCTTAGAAGTTTGGCTACTTCATGTACTTTGGAATCTATCTTTTCAGGAGGCTCTTTCCGCAGTCTTAGGGGAAAAGCTATATTGTCGTAAACAGTCATATGTGGGTATAGTGCATAGTTTTGAAAGACAAGACCTACATTCCTCTCACGTGGGGGCAAATTAGTTACATCCTTATCGTCAAAGAATATTTTGCCACTAGTAGGCCTATAAATACCCGCGACAAGGTATAGTAGTGTTGACTTACCACTACCGCTGGGCCCCAATAATACAGTGAATTTACCATCCTCAAATACTAAATCAACTTTATTTACAGCAATTACACGTCCAAACTTCTTGGTCACTTTTTCTAGTCTAACCTCAACCATTACGCTTTCACACCTCCACTCAGTGCTTGAAGTAGTAGTTGTTGTGTAAGGACAAAGAACAATATTGTAGGGAGGAGATAGAGGGTACCAGCTGCAGCTACGACTGGGAGATAAGTAGTTTCAATACTTCCTACAACTTCCTCTATGAATGTTGCAAGCGTTTTTATCTCAGGATACAAGAACACATGGACGTATATCAAGTCTTCCCATCCAGCCAAAAATGCAAATATTGCCAATGCAGATATGCCGGGTTTTACTAGAGGTATTATTATTTCTCTCCATACCTTAAAGCGTGAAGCACCATCTACAAGAGCGCTCCATTCTACTTCCCATGGTATCTTATCAAAGAAGCCCTTCATCAGCCATATGCTCATCGGTATCTCCAACGCGGCTCTAGCAAAAACCGTATAAACCATCATGTAGGATTTGTATGCGAAAGTGTTCTCTGTCGGTATAAAGCCTAGCGTCCAAACATAAATAGCATATACAGCTATGATCAGAGCAACACCTGGAAACGCATGGAGAAGTATCATTAATTCCATGAGTCTAGTTCTTCCACGGAATCGCATGCGGGAAATAGCATATCCAGCCATAACACTGACTACCAGTACTACTGCTGTTACACCCAGAGCAACAACAAGCGTGTTGACTATTATCATTATTATGTCTCTAGTAGTGTACTGTTGGCCTGCAGCTGGTGAGAGACGGCCCTCAAACAACATGCGCCAATTCTCAATACTGTACCTGGCACTAAATATGTCGGGTCCCGAAAGCATAGTATTAGCAAAGCTTGACATTACAAGGAGAACATATAGCATGAATACTGGGAGGCCCGCTAACCCCAGAACTAATGCAAGGAGGAGATTTAGTCTTCTGCGATCTATAGTCTCAACATCCCATACACCACGATAGGCTGGAGGCTTAAGCCTACCACGTATTTTCCCTATTTCTCTCTTTAGTAGGCTCTTAACAGACGCACGACTTCGACTGTCTTGCATGACTAAATCTCACCCTTTGGCTCAACCATCATCTCTTTGAACTTTAGTATACGAAGTGCTACGAGGCCTAGAATGGCGCCTATGATAACAAGCACTGTTGCAGCAGCAGCAGCAAGACCTTGCTCATAGGTTTTGAATGCAACATTAAAGACGTAGAGGGCCCAAGTACTACCCCACCATCTATGAACGGCGCCCCATTCTACAAGTAGGAATATGTGTGCAAATGTCGTAAGCAAGCTCAAGAGCTGCCATACAGTGACATAGACTATGTGCCACCGAACCTGGGGTATTAATACATGCCGTACTATTTGACTAGTAGTAGCACCATCAACGCGCGCTGCAACAACTTGCTCACGTGGTATACTATGGAAAGCACTATAGAAGACAATCATGCCAAAACTTACTCCCACAAAACCGTTGACTAATATCAGTATTACCCAAGCTGTTTCGGGGAGAAGACGGGGGTCAGTGCCCCAAGATAAGGGCTCATTTATTACTCCTAGACGAAGTAGAATAGAGTTAAGTGTACCCTCCTCACCTCCTAGGAAGAAGTAGTACCATAGAAGGCTATAAACAGCAACGGGCGTCATACGAGGTAGGAGCCAGAGAATTCTATATGGCAAACTAAGGACTTCATCCATTAAATACAAGGCTAGGCCTAGGCCTAGACCTCCAAGCACATTTATCGCTAGAGTAAATGCAGTGAACACTATTGTTGTACGTATGACTTTTCCGAAGTCAGGGTCGTGGAACATCATGTAGAATAATCTCTCAAAGTTGTAGGCTGTAATACTGCCCATTCTATTGAGATTCCATCTCTGCAAGGGCGTGAATCCTATATAGACTGAAAGTATGAGCGGAACCACATAGAAGACAAGTATTAACGTGAGAGCAGGTATTAGAAATAAAAAGGCTGGGTTAAGGCGTACGCGCAACGTAGAGGCCCCTAGTAATACTCTATTGGTGCGCTTATATTTATGGGAATTGCCAAGATGATGGTACTTCGCCCTTTATCTCGACAACTTTCGCCAATTCTGGATCAGCCTTTATCTTGCTAATGACGTATTGGACTGCTTCTTCAGGAGTCCTCTCTCCTCTTAGTACACTGTCTACAGCATCACGTAGTATGTCAGCAAGTTGTGGGTAGCGTGGGTGCATTGGTGTTAGATGCGTGTATTTTAGTAGTTTGCTTGCATCAGCCAGGAACTCGACGTTTATCGGGTTAACAGTGGCTTCCACGATTTCTGCTATCTTAGCTTTTACTTCATCACTTAGCTCTATCTCAAGTTTTGCTAGCTTGTCAACCCAGGCTTTGTCTGCTATGAGTTCTGCAGCTTTTTCACGTATTGGTAGGTGTGCGCTGATAATGCTGTGTATAGCTACGAGATCAGGGTCATTAGCTTTTACTACTAGGAGGAATACAAGCATGTGATAAATGTCTTTGAGTTCGTCGTAGTTTGGATTGTCTTTGCCAGCGTTGCTAGCTATAAGCCAGACAAATGGCTGGCTTAGCGTTACTGGCTTCTGACCTGGCTCGCCTGCAGGGAATAGTGTGTAGTAGAAGAACTTCTTTACTTCCTCAGCTGTAAGCTTTCGGACTTCACCAGTCTTCGGGTCTTTATAGTAGTCTTTGCTCTGCCACTCTGTCCAGTGCCACGTGCCTCCAATCCATACTAGTGTCTTACCGCTAACTACTGATGGGTGTATCTGTTTTGCCCAGTCCCAGCTCATCATGTCTGCTGGTATAAGCTTGTCACGTGCCATCTTCCACTCTACATAGAGCCACTTGTAGACTGCTGGCACATCAAGCACGAGCTTTCCAGTGTTTGGGTCTTCAAGCATACCGCCAAACGCAAAGATGAACTGTATTAGGTCTGGGTGAGCACTACCCTTTCTATGTAGTACTCCCCACTCACTACATCCATTCTCTACGGCCATCTTCGCGTACTTGTAGACGTCCTTCCAGGTCACCTCGCCTTTCTCAACCTTTTCTGCTAGACCAGCAAGTACGTCTACGCCCGTCTTCTCCTTAATACAAGCTGCAACATCTGTTCTCCAGTATAGCGGCCTAGCCTCAGTGTCTTGTGGCAGTCCATATATTCTCCCTTTATACGTTACTGCGGTCATGAGGCTCTCGTAGTAGTCCTTCAGTTCTGTATTCTTATAGGCTTTCACATAGTCTGTGATGTCTAGGAGATATCCTTCTTCAACAAATGGTGCTATGTGCTTGAAGCTGTTTGCCATTATGTCGGGGTTCGTTTTGCTCTGGAAAGCTTTTATGAAATCACTTGCAAGTTCGTCGCCGCCACCACGCTTAAACTGTGGGTTAACTATAACTATTTTGAAGTCAATACCATTCTTCTCAAGTATCTTGTTGAGACGATATGCTGCCTCTACGATAGCATAAGTTCGTAGAACACTATTAGGGTCACCGGCACTCCATACGGTGAACTTGGCCTCCTTTATTCCTTTTGCAGACAAGTACCTAGCAATGTTTATGAGATCTTGTTCAAGGTTGCCAGTGAGCTTGGGCTTTTCTGGTGTTTTTGTCTCTGTTGGTGTAGGGCTAGTAGTAGTCTGTGGTGCTGGTGTACTTGGTGTTGAGGGTTGTGTTGTGGTTGGTGTTGTTGTCTCTTTACCTCTTAGAGCTATTATAGCCACTCCAGCTACAATTATAATAACTATTATACCGATTATTAGTAGATTCCGTTGTGAAACCATCTCATCCCACCTCTAAAGGACGTATGTTAAAGAATAACGTGTTATGCGCAGAGTGTGTGCCCTATAGGCATACCTATTTCATTTAGATTTCCAGTTAGTATGTATTATTCTCTATTGTCTAGATAATTAAGTTTTGCGTAGGCCTGCCAAAAAACTGAAAAAGTTGCATTGTGCACTGTAAAAACACGCTAGTAGGAGAGAATCAGAGATGTATGCTTAAAAGAGGGTGAAGGGATTCTCTTACAAGACCCATTTCAAGACCAGATACTAGCGATGAAGTATCCTCTGCGCTCAAGAGCATGAGTTCCATTACTGGGCAAGCAAACCAGTCCTCAAGAGGGTCGCTAAGCGAGTACATCTCGGCAAGTGGCCGTATAGTTTTACGTATGGCGTGAATTACTGTATCAACTAGAGGTAGTGTAGTTTCGGCATAAGCGGAAATGTAGGGATTACCTGCTAGTGCCTGCTCTAGTGCTGAGTAGTATTCATCTTCTCCAATGACTCCTGCAAGCCTATCCTTATCCATTTTACAAGTATCAAGTATAGATACGATGATGTCCGCTACTTCAGGGGATCGCTTCGCTAACGGAGCAGCACCAGCTACTATTTTCGTGCTGTACATGTCAAGCCTACCGCATAAGATGCGTTCGGCTGGCGTACCAGAGTATTCGCGACGTGCATTTGAAAAAGAGTTGAGCAATTCTAGATCTAAAGCTAGCCCTAGT
>JALTZF010000135.1 GCA_027046265.1 Pyrodictiaceae archaeon | reverse complement strand
GATGGTTAGAAGTGTTGATCGGCTAGCGAGGAGGTTGGCATACGCGGCAAATCCGGTGACTGCACAAGTTGTAAAGGTGGCTATGAGCCATATGTGTTGTACTCTCTGCCATAGCGTCAGCCTTGGTAGTACTATGTCTTTACTGGCTTCTGAGCGGAAGTAGGTCCACCACTTTCCTGCTTCACGTGCTTCACGATAGAGTGCTGCTAGTACCCACCATGAGCCTATTATTGCTACAACTATTATGAGTATGTCGAATGCAAATGAGATAAAGTTTCTCCACCAGCTAAGACTGCTGAGATCAAATTGTGAGAGTATACTTGTTCGGAGGGCCCAACTGTTTTTGAGGGGCTCTATTGCTAGAGAGTAGACTAGCCCCCAGCCAAGCCCTAAGACTATAGCTATACCGATAATGCTTCCCACAAGGTACCCTGGCCTCAAGACCCTGGCCATAAACATTCCACCCCTAGCATTTTACCCCTCACTTTTTCTTTGTCTCCTTCTCGCTAACCGCCTTACCAGCAGTGAAGCCTGCCACGGCGCCTATCACAGCTGCAGCCGCAAGGCCTGTTGAGGCAGCCTGCTTTAACTGCTTAGTTGTTGTAGGCTCGCCTGGGGATCCTAGCTGGACGGCTTCAGGGTTGAAGAATATGTGTGCATGAGGCCTCATGTCGCGGTGGCAGCTCTCACATTGTAGGAATCCACGAGTGAATTGTCCTGCTTCATAGTCGACTCCCTTGTAGTGGCATGTCCTGCATCCTGCTGTGGTTGCCGAGAGCCTAGTCCCGCCTCCGTACTCGTGTTTAACTATGTACTCAACAGTTGATACTGCTTCAGAGGCTGCCTTAGCGGCGTCTCCATGCTTCTCGTATGCATCAAAGTACGCGTTTAATAGCATGACAGCAAAAGCTGCAACATCACCAGTTAGTCTTGCACACCTCTCGCTGCGCTCCTTAGAGCCGCTAGCGTATCCTGAGACCTCGCACCACTTGCCCACAGAGATGTGGCAGAGTACTGAGTGGCTAACGTTTTGTGGGAGCCACTTATCGCTCTTAAGCTTTGGAACATACATCTTCCCAGTAGTAGCATACTCGTTACTCTTCCTTGTGGGCAATGGGGTTGTCTCGTAGATCCTCATCAAGGCCTTGCCTAGCTTATCCCAGCCAGCCTTCTCACCTACAACCATCTGGATTGCAGCCAGAGAACCATTGACAGCTCCGCAGAGAGTAGCCCAGCCAACAGCACCACCATACCCGTACTGCATCATGCTAGCAATGTGTTTCTTGGCCTTGACAGCGGCTAAAACCTCTTCACGAGACGGTACTGGAAGCAGTGTCCAGGGATGCCCCACCTTCTCCTTTAACTGCACAACTATGCCCCAAAACGCGCCTCCAGCGCACTCGAAGGCGTAGTAGCCAAGGTGTCCAAGCTTTCTTGTCTCTTCAGGGTCAAGCTTAACGTATGGCCAAGGTAGCTCTGGTGCCTCTTCTTGGGCGGCTAGAGCTGGGCGGGCAGGGAGCCTAGATAGTACTGCGCTTCCAATGGCTCCGGCGATTAAGGCTTTGAGAAATCGCCTACGATCCACCATTCTTACACCACACAAAAAATCAAATTGTTCTAAACAGATATATCTTGTTAACAAACTATATGATAGTATATTCTGGGAGTGCAAGAAAACATATTCTCATAGTTTATGAGAAGGAATTATGCTTCTACTTATTAAGCCACTAGAGAAGAAAATAATTAGTGGTACAGGAATAGTACTAGTGCCTAGTAAAAGTGAGGAGCAGAAAGAGAGGGAGGCGGGAGGCGTCTACATTATTGGGCCTAGGTAGGGTGGGTAAGACAAGCGTGGCAGGCATGACTACTACCACTGAGAACTTTGAAGACCTAGTGAAAATGCTGTGGAAATCGTTGACACCGAGCATAGATACTATAGATAGAGAAATACTCCTCTTATACTATAGGAAAGGAGCACTAACACCATACATGGCTGCTAGGCTACTAGGGATGAATACTGCAACTGTCTATCGTAGGGTTAGGAGGCTTGCAGGAAAACTATTGTTGTTACCCGCAGATGAGAATAGCGATGAGACTATGCGTGTCAAGATTTCAGCTAAAGGCTGTATAGCACTATACGTCAATAACAGCATTGATTCTCAAACTCTTAAAGACTGTGCCTCGAAGGCCTGGGGAATAGATATTGTAAGCACGAGCGAGATTCTAGGATTCTTGTATGTACTCGGTCTCGAGGCTCAACGGAGACAGCTCAATCTTACTACTATGACTATGTGTAGTATTGATGAGGCAGCTATACATGTTATTAGAGTCTTAAAGAAGGCTATTGTAACGTATGTGTCTAGATCAGTGAGCTTCAAGAAAGCACTCGATATGCTGGCCAAGGAGATGAACATGCCGTCACAAGAGCTTAGAGACGGGATAAGACTTGCACTGAGAGGCCTAGCCGACAAGCTCCCACTAACAGTGAATACTAGACAACACCGCCTCGCTGTCTTCGTCCAAGACCGTACCCCCTTTGTGTTTGTTGTGGAGTGCACGAGGAACTGTAAGGAGAACCTTGAGAGTCTAGGCTTTGAATGTCCAAGAGTAATGTATGAGTTCAAGAGGTGTATGAGGCAAGTAACTGGACAGTGGGATTAGGCAACAGAGGCACTATCCTTCCAGTGTAGTGAGGAATTGTTTGAGGGAGGGAAGGAGAAAAAGAGTAGGGATGTTATCCTCCTGGTCTCTTCTTGCTGTTCAGCTTACTGTTGTTTCTTTAGCCACCCAGGGTGATGGTGTTTAGCCCATTCTACTGAGACTTTTCCATCAGTGAACATTGCACGGAGTGTTTCCCAGTTTACTGGGTTTATTGCGAGCATGAAGTGTCCTGTTATTGGTATGATGACCATTAGGAAGCCTATGTCATGTATTAACAGTAGTAGTGCATGGTATTCTGGGCCTACTTGGAGTAGTGCCATTGGTATCCCAGAGATACCCAGGAGTATTAGTCCAATGTGTACTGTTAGGAGTAGTAGTTTCTCCATTGGGTGATGGAAGCCTATCTCGGGGTACTTCTTTGTTAGTCTTAGCCAGTGAGCAGCCACAATGATTGCTTTCCTGATATCGCTCCAGCCTGGCCACCAGCTTTCTTCTCCCCTCTTGTATGCCTCTATTGCTCTAGCAACTGCTAGTGGTATGGCTGCGCCTAGGACTATTGTTGTAAAGTAGTAGTGTAGTATTTCTCTAACAGTGTGGCCTCCTATGAGCGTGTAGAGGAACTTGAACCTTCCATCTAGTACTGGTAGCCCAGTGATAGTTGCTATGGTTACTCCAAGGAATAATAGCCAGTGTGTTATGCGTGCAAGAATAGTCCATCTTAAGACTTTTTGTTCACTCATAAGGCTTCACCCCCTCTCCCTCCTTCTCTCACGTATCATGTGTATGAGGCCGAGTACTACTGCTGCCGTGGTTGCTGCTGTGAATACTGGCCTTATGATTTCGTTCTTTATACTGGCCCATGTATTGTACTCTATTAGCTCATCTCTCCTCCTAGCAGGGTATTTTGCAACCTCTATGCCGCTACGCATGGGCACTATGAAGACTTTGGGCTTAGTACCTCTCTCCTCTCTTGGCCTTATAGCTATACCGTATCTTACAAGTACGGATACAGGGTCCTCTGGGTCGTCTAGATCGCCGAACAAACGTGCCCCGAAGGTGCAAGCTTCTACACATGCTGGAACCCATAGTTCCCCGTCTCCTCTCTTGCGGTGGTAGCAGAAGGTGCACTTGTCGGGTATGAATGGTTTGAGAGCGTGCTCGTGCTTAGGGTCTCCTGGCAGCTCTCCCGTGTAGAATGTGCGTACACCATAGGGGCAGGCGCGTATGCAGAGCTTGCACTTTATGCATTTCTCGGGGTCTATTAGTACTACGCCCTCAGTAGACACGTATGATGCTCCTGTAGGGCAGACGTGGACACATGGCGGGTTTTCGCAGTGGAGGCATTGTATGAATACTCTCCTCATAGCACTTTCAGAGTAGACTGTTTTGGGCCTTGTCCTAGCATACTTTACCACGTTGTCCGGGTATAGTATCTCGCCTTTAGGCCCTATTCTTGATATGTTCTCCGTTATACAGGCCTCTACACAAGAGTAGCAGCCTGTGCACCTTGTAAGATCTATAATCATTGCGGGCTTCACGGCTTACACCCCGCTTAAGAGGCTTTTCTTACTCTGACACGGAAGTCGAAGAGGGCGGCAGAACCAATTCCTTCTAGGATTGTGAATGGTGCTAGGTAGTTAGTGTTAAGGCCGTATTTTGGCATGTAGGTGAATCTTACCTTGCCACCTTCGTGTGGGCCTGGTGTGAGGCCGTGGACGCCAGCTATTACTTCTGGTGCTATGAGTGTTGTAGTCTTCACTCTGACTCTTAGGGAGCTACCTGTCTCGGGGTTTTCTACTATGACTTCGTCACCGTCGCGTATTCCTAGCCTTGCTGCTCTGTCCTTGTGGATTAGTACTCGGTCCTCTTCTTCTGCCTTGACGAGTTCGAGGAGGAGCTTGGTATTGCGAGCCCAAGTGTTTATGGCTGTTAGCTTATGCATATAGTCTACAGGTATAAACTCGTCCTCTGCCAGCTGTCCTTTGCGCATCCAGAGGGGCCTCACGAATACTGGTAGTGGGTTTAGGTTGCTCTCCCTCCCCAAGTGTTCCCTAAAGGTTTCTAGAGCAGCGACATTGATCAATTCTATCTCTCCAGTCTTTGTCGGCAAGACGCCCTTTCTAGTTAATGGGCTATAATCTGGGCTAGTGTACTTGGCTACTGTCCCCCTCTTCAATAGCTCGTCAAAGCTTATTCCCAGCTTTTCGCACTGCCTCCTCCAGACCTCCCTGGGGTCTAGTATGAAGCTTATCTCCTTGGCCTTCTCTTCGCCAAAAATCCTCCTAGTAAGCTCGTATATTATCTCTCTTGGCGGCTTCACATCTACACCTGGAGGCGGGTCAATAGCCTTCATCATGACAGAGACCTGGCCAATATTACCCTTGCTTGCACCGTATAGTGAAGCGTTGTCGTATTCGAAAAAGAATGGTATTGGGAGAATAACATCAGCGTATTTGCACACTTCACTCCACATAGTGTCTATCACGACTACAAACTCTAGCTTCTTAAGAGCCTCTACGAGCTTCTTGCCTCCATTGGGGATGTGTGATGCGACGTTTTCAAGTGATATTATCGCAGCTTTTATCGGGTAAGGCTTCTCTTCTAGTATTGACCTTATTGCTAGCATTGAGTAAGCACTACTGCTGGCCAGTGGGTAGCCATTCTTCTTCCAGTAACTAATAATACTCTCAACCTTTCTAGGCTTAGCCTTTATGAGTGTTGGAGGCTTAACCTTCTTTGGCCACGCCCATCCTCCACGGGTGCCTATTGAGCCCAGGAGAGCGTTCACTATAGCGTTAACACGGTGCCACATAGGCTCATTGTACCATCTCACAGTCTTGTAGCCATGATCTATGAATGCTCTAGGTGCAAACTCTGCAAGCTGCTCAGCAACCCACACTATTTCATGTGCTGGGACTCCAGAGATTTTACTGGCCCATTCTGGCGTGTACTTTGAGAGTTCCTCCCTTAGCAGCTCGAGTACTGTTACTACTTCGCGGCCATTATAGGTGCCCTTATGCTCTAGCGAGGGTTTCTGTGCTTCACTCTTAAACTTGTACTCTCCCGTAGCCTCGTCGTAGACAAGATAGTCTAGCTTGCCCTTTCTAGGCCCTTCACCTATCTCTCTAGTCTCTACAGGCTCAAGTGTGTTGCGGTAGAGGAGCATAGGAGCATTAGTATACTTTATGAGGAACTCACGGTTGTATAGGCGTTTCTGGAGGATATAACTTGCTATTGCTAGCGAGACTGCAAGATCGGTGCCAGGCTTGACTATGTAGCACTTCTCTGCTACTGAACACACATCACTAAACCTTATATCGAATACAACTACCCTCATACCATTAGCTATACCCTTCGAGAACACTTGAGCCCACGGAGTAGCCACAAAACCCCCGTAGGGGTTCCTGCCCATAAGCACAACAAACTGCGCATGCTCATAGTCTGGGTAGATTCCACCAGGCCCTATCAGCTTGCCAAAGACAAACCAGCGTCCAGCATCAGCAGATGTATGACAAGTGTCAGCGTGCTTAGTCACGTTAGGAGATCCAAGCAAGTTAGCAAACCACTTGATTAGCCCCTTCTCACAGCCCTGGTGGGAGAACACCACTATCTGTTCTGGATGGTCAAGATACTTCTTAAGGTTCTCAGCAACATAGTCAAGAGCCTCTTCCCATGTAACTTCGCGGAACTCACCACTACCCCTCTCACCAACTCTGATCAACGGCCTTCTAATCCTGTCAGGATGATCCCAGACATCGAAGAGGGCTCGCGGCCTACCACAAGCAGCGAAATAATCTTCAAAGCCCTCCACATAGTTGTGTACTATCTGGTTCAAGTAGACCTTGCCATTCCACTCAACAACCTCTATCTTTATTGGGCATCCTTGCCCACATATGATACATGCTGTAGGTACCCAGCGCCTCTTGCCCTCCCTCTCGAGCTTCTCAGCGAGAGCCCTCGGAATGTAAGGGTTTTTTAGTACAGCAGAAGATGCTAGTGCACTAATAGCAGCAATCTTCAGAAAGTCTCTCCTGGAAATAACCATGCTAATCTCCATATTCTATAATACTTGATAATGATAATTTAATCCTTACTCTATAAAAGTCATATAGAAAATCTTAAAAAATAAAATTAACTCTACTCATTACCCAAAATTTGAAACATTATCAAAAAGCTCTACACGATTCTCATACAAGTACAATTACACCATAAATTATTGGCTGAAGGGATTAGTGTGGGAGATAAAGGGTTTGTAGAGATTCTATCTCCTATGAGTACTGATGTAGCTTACGAGTTCTGCTTCATCGAGGTGATATGGTGCAAGTGGTCTTGCTAGAGGCATTAGGTATAGTGGCTCCTCGTTTGGGCCAAGGCCTACAATATCCTTTACTTGGTCATCGTAGAAGGCTCCTATAGCTACTGTGGCCAAGCCTAGGGCTGTAGCTTGTAGGTAGATGTTCTGCCCAGCATGCCCCACCTCCATGTGCACGTATCTTATTCCTCGCTGTCCATACCTCCTTGTGGTTCTCTCGTAGACTGCTGCGATAACTATGCATGCACGAGCCTCTAGTACCCATTCCTGCTCGAGAGCTGCCTCGTAAAGCTTGTATGATAAATCCCCCTTCTTGACTAGTGTTATGCTGTGACTATAGGGGTCATAGTGGTAGGAGCCTGGCTCAAGGAAGCCCCCATCTGGGAACAGTATCCCGTCTGGGTAGGCTACCAGGTAGACCTCTAGAGGATAAGTAGCCCCAGCACTAGGCGTTGTCTTGAAGCCGTACCGCGTCTCAGTTATACCATAGGCAGCCCAGAGCACCTGAGAGATCTCTTCGAGGCGTAGAGGCTCACGGGTATAGTCCCTTATAGACCTCCTATTCGCTAAGGCGCGCTCAAGACTGACATCGCCCTCGAGCCGCGGCAAGGGCAAGAGTATCCTCTCACCACTACGGGCCCACCCACTGCTGGGCGTGCGCCGGTGCTTTAGGAGGAAAGCATAGACATGAGGGATACTTGCAAGTAGCCCAAGTGCGGAGAGCAGTGCGCCGCCAAGAACCCTCACGAATGTTCTCCTAGAAACCAAGGCCCACAACCCACCCACACTAGATAATAACAACAAGATCCCCTATCAAATCTTTGTACGGCCACCTACTTTTCCGGGGAGACACTGAAGCATGGTTTACCCCAGGGTAGTACCAGTGGACTTATAGGCTTGTAGTTCAACTATGATATTACGGGTTAAACTAGTCGTGCACTTGGTGAACTGTGGATGAGAGTTGTACTTAGGGTGAGGAAGAAGGGTATTCTAATACTCCCTAAGAAGCTTAGAGAAGAGGTTGGACTTCGTGAAGGCGATGAGGTAGTTGTGGAAACTAGAGATAATACTATCATAATGAAGCCGCTTAGACCCCTTATTGTGGATGTTGACCCAAAGCTTGTAGATGAGATTCTTAAGGAAGAGTATAGGCTAGAAGAGGAGAGATATAAGGGGATGCTAGAGAGTGAAGAGGTTAGTTCTTGACACGAGTGTACTGATAGAATACATTATGGCGAAGGCGCCATATAGGTTAAAGGTCGAGGAACTGTTTAGGGCGGCTAGAGAGGGCAGAGTGGAACTCTACGTTAACACTTTGACGCTAGGCGAGGTACTCTATGTTGCTTCGAGAGTGTATAAGGCTGCTGGTGTATCAAACCCTAACGCTTACGCACTAGACTATGTTGAGTGGCTGAAAACGAGAGTTAACGTGGTGGACTTGACTGAGAATATTGCACTAATGGCAGGCGAGTTCAAGAAGAAGCTTAGGATAGCACTGCCAGACTGTGTAGTACTAGCTACAGCCAGGGAGCTTAACGCTACACCCGTCTTTCGGGGCCCCGAGAAGGAGATGAAGCATGCACTAGGCGAGCTAGAAAAGCTGGGCGTACTCTTTCTAAGCCAGCTCGAAATAGCCTCCTAAGACATTCCATCAAGTGAACTACTA
>JALTZF010000134.1 GCA_027046265.1 Pyrodictiaceae archaeon | reverse complement strand
CGGGAGAATACTTTGAGCTAGGTGCAAGCCCGCGTGCTGGCATAGCACTCCTCAGAGCAGCTAAAGCTCATGCAGCACTTCAAGGCAGGAACACTGTTGAGCCAGATGACGTTGATGCCGTCTTATTCCCAGTATTGAATCATCGCCTTATACCCAGGATGGAGAAGCTTGTAGAGTATGAGGAGAAGACAAGGTACAATGCTCGAGTACAACTCATACGGGATGGACTAGAACTCATAAAGAAGACAGTAGCTTAACTCTATTCGGCTAGGCTACGTCAGAGAATCATCAGTGCTTATTCTTAAGTTTTTCTTCTTCTTCCAATGCTGTAAAAATGCTTAATAATAATAACCGGGTTCTATCATTACCCGTTGGAGAGTTTGGAATGATAGAGTTCCGTGAAGTCTACAAGACCTATAAGCGTGGTAGAATAACAGCACTTCGTGGAGTAAGCTTTCGAGTGCCTAGCGGTGCTCTGGCAGGCTTTCTCGGGCCAAACGGTAGCGGGAAGACAACTAGTCTAAAACTCATGGTTGGCCTTCTCCGCAGAGATAGGGGAAGCATACTTGTCAAGGGTTTTGACCCTGAGAAGGAGAGTAGAGAGGTACGGAGCATTACTGGGTTCCTACCCGAAAAACCTGTATACCCGCCAGGTGTGCGCGTAGACTTGTTCTTGTATCATGTCGCAAAGCTTAGGGGTGTCCCATGGAGCGATGTTAGGAGGATCATTAGGCTTGTAGGCCTCGAAAAATACGCTGATAAACCTATAGGTGGGCTCTCACGCGGCTACCTCCAACGCCTCGGCCTAGCCCAAGCCCTCCTCAGCCAGCCAGAACTCCTCCTTCTCGATGAGCCTACAGCCAACTTGGATCCTCTTGCTAGGCTCGAGATACTAGAACTCATAGATACACTCAAGAAGGACTTGGGCGCAACAGCCATAATATCAAGCCACATACTCCCCGAACTACAATTAGTCATAGACTATGCCATATTCATAAATAATGGCGTAGTGGTAGATTACGGGAGATTAGACGAGTTAGCCGCAAAGTATGGTGCAATGACAGTCTATAAGCTTAGCCTAGCAGGTGACCCTAGAAGTGTTGCACGTGACCTCCTCAGCCTCCATAGCGTGAAGGGTGTGATCATACGTGGCGATACCACACTTGAAGTACATGTTGACACTAATGCTGGAAGAGATTTCCTCGACTACATTGAAGAATTAAGGAGGAGTGGCCTGGTCCTCGACTATAATGTGCAGACTAGCTACCTAGACCAGTTATATCGCAAAGCTGTAGGAGGTGAGAAGGCCATTGCGTAAATTTGACCTTGGTAATGTGCTAGTACAGGCAGAGTTAGTGACAGCAGTCCACATGGGTAAGTCAGTCATAGCTTTAGTAGCTCCTCTCACAGTATTGAATGCAGTACTGTTGGCTGTAACAGGATTCCAAGCAGACGTAGTCAAGGGTATTGAGACACTAATAAGCACACTTTACGTCGTAATGTCTGGTGTTATGCTTGCAGGGTTAGCCGAAGAACTCTCTACGGGTCAAGCACTAGTATACCTTATACATCCAATAACCAACAGAGAGTACATTGCAGCATGGATGCTTGCAGGCCCAGGCCTCCTCGGCGCGAGCTATATACTAGCTATACTTGCACCAATAATGGTCATTGAGCCAAGCCTAGTCTTTGAGAGCTATGTATATGAGCCAGTAGTCTACGGCCTAATAGAATTAATATATATAACTCTGATAGCACTCATGGCATCATTAGTACTGCGTAATCGGAGCAGGGTCACAACATTAATACTATCACTAGTCTTTCTAGCTCCAATAGTGATAATGATAGTGGTATCAATTATAAGTATGGTATTGGGGATACAGCCTAATCTGCGTATGTTCATCTCACTAATAATGGTGTTTCATCCCATGATCCCAATGCTTCTAGACTATAGTGACCTTAAAATAATAAGTTTCCTCTATGCAGTAACAGCATCAATAATCTTAGGCGCATTATTATTTGCGAAAGCTGATAAGCTAGAGGTGTGAGAAATGATTGTTAAAGTCCTTGGTGTAATATTAATTGTCGTAGGCCTAGCATCTATACTGACAATAGCATTGCCGAGTATTGTAGACGTAAGCTTCCGCAGCACAGTCTCAACCAATGTTGCTTGGATTGGTGTTAGTAGCAATGGCTTGTACTTGACTACACACACTTGCCATAGTTTACCAGCTAAGAGTGTTTACGACGTATACTTCCAAGCAGACATAGAGCTGCCCCGTTATTATGGTAGAGGAGAACTGAAGATAAGGGATCCCTCAAATGTGAGAGTATACTTGTATGTAGTCGAACATCCTGGATGTGCGCCGCCAACAATGCCTACTCTGTCTAGAGTAGACTCTATTAACGATATTGAGATTGCAATAAGATCTACTATAGCTTACCAATACTCTAAAGTGCACAGCTATAAAGGCCTTAAGCTAGGAGATCGTGTGTATGTCAGCACTAGTAGTCGGAGTGTATCCGTTATAGCAGTCATCTACTTGCCGGCTGATGAATTCATCATAGAGACCCCTACTGGTATTGTGAGTGGCAGGACTGTAGTGAATGACTTAATGGATAATATTAACACGCCTTGGGCTTCGAACTACTATATGACACTACAAAATGTTATGGTAAGGATTACACAGGGGCTAGCACCAAGAGTCACAATATTGTCAATAGCACGTGCAGCATCAGTTATAGTTGCTGGCCTACTAGTAGTCTCTATTGATGCTGGCCTGCACCCAGAATACTATAGTGGTAAGTGGGCTGTATTTAGAAGAATAGCGGGAAGGCTTGGAGTAAAGAAGCGAAGATAATAATGCAACCATATGCCTCATATCTTTGGGGCGTGCATATACAATGCGTCTATTGAGGCTTAAAGCTAGAAAGCCTGCAATCAAGCGTAGGCACATACTATGGCTACTCGTTATACTGGGGCTTCTGGCGCCATTTGTGGCTAGCTTTATGCCACTCAGACAAGCAGAGAGTGAAGAGCCTGACTTAACAGAACTCATGGCTGAAGCCGCCATGTATGCTAACCAAAGCCTCCATGGCCTCACTCGCGTCTTGGATCTGTTAAGCCCTAGAATAGACGATCCTCAAGGACTTGCAGTTTCAGCCTACAAGGTTTCCAAGATGCTAGAGGCAGAATCGCGTAAGGTCGCAGATTCTGGGTTTAGCGGTCTCATTAAGAGAGCGCTACTAAGCTACTCTAACATGTCAATGGCTTCAGCCTATACCTTCCCATTGCTTGACAAGCTACATAATGTCCTGCTGAACCTCAGTAAGGCCCTTGGACTAGTTGAAGAATGCAAGATAGATGAAGCGCTCTCACTCTATGAATCCCTACAAGACGAGGTAGACGCTATCAAGCAAAACCTCACTAGGGCATTCGAGTACTCGGCGGCTACTAATCCAGATAGCTTGCTCTCTCTCGAGCATAAAGACATAGCATTAAACCATACAAAGAAGCTTCGTGAGGCATTGTCTGTACTTGATGAAGTAACGAAATTCTTTTCTATAGTGGAACAGTATGAAGATAGTCTCAACAAGCTCTGTAGTAATAAGAGCATTCCCAGAAATGAGTCAGAGAGAATTGCACGAAGCCTACTAGGGGTTAACCCCCAGCGAGCTGGGCCACTAGCATATAACGAAGCTAGTGCTGCTAGGAGTATCCTCATGAAGCTAGGCAGTTATACAGGTCTTGAATCATGGGGGCAGCATGGTGGCAGCAAGGGTAGCCAAGGTGCTGGTGCTGGTACTGGCCAGCAGAGAGGCGGCCAAAGCCATGTGCCAAGCGAGGGAGCAGGCTATCGTGCCCCTCCAAGTGACGACTAGGGAGTGATATTGTTGTAGGTGCAGAAACGTGGCCTGGTGGGGTTATGAACTAAAACTAGGTCAGCCTCTTGCTCTCACTCTCATAGGGTTAATAGTCGTCATAGTCTACTTATGGCGTAGGGCTAAGCAGAACTACTCTCTAGCCTCTTCTAGACTTCAAAGCCTCGGCCGCGGCATGGGGCTCCCTTACAGTCTTGTTGTAGCCCTTATACTACTCTCTATAGCTGCTTCAGAGCCTGGTATAGTAGTTTATGAACGTGTAGAAGTAGATATTGCGAATATAGACCGTGTAATGGATGTTCCCATAGCTCTTGTCGTAGCTGTTGATACTTCAAAGAGTATGAAGTATATTGATGGTGGTATGCCAAGGATGAGAATGGCTAAAGACTTCTTGGCCAAGCTTATAGGCTATGCTGGCAATTTCACTATCGTGCTTATGAAGTTCTCTGGGCAAGTAGAACTATTGTATAGTGGGTCTCCATTAAATGCAACTGCTATTATAGAAGGACTTTCTGGTGGAGAGAAGTATTCAGCGATAGGGGACGCTATAGGTGCAGCTGTGAGCTATACTCGTGTCTCTAGCCTACCCACAGCAGTCATAGTGGTCACTGATGGAGGGTGGAACTATGGTAGCGACCCTGTCCAAGCAGCACTTCAAGCAGAGGAGCAAGGAGTACCAGTAGCCTTCGTGCTGGTAGGCTCTGATCCTCGTGGCTTTAAGCTTGAGGAGAGGCTCCGAGCTAGCGGGGTAAGAGTATACAGGCTGGATAGTTTCACCTACACTGTACTAGACAGACTAGCAGAGCAAGTAGCTAAGAATGCACGGCTAGAAGCACTAAGGGCTTCAGGTAAGGCCAAAGTAGAGATTCCAGTAGGTTATGAGAGTCTTTCTTGGGTATTAGGGCTTGTAGGCGCATTTCTTGCAGTCATATTTCTTAGAGTAAGAGGTGTCTAGCTAGCTTGGATGCTGGGTTTGAGAACCCTTTAGTTGGCGCTATTTCCTTAACAGCTTTACTCGCTATCCTGCTTGTCAGGCGTGGAAGACCCTCAAGACGGTACCTTGCTGAAAACAGTTTTGTCCACCCACTTGTAGATCACATTAGGACTACTGGGTATAGGGCTCCAAGGAGGCTTGTTCTCGCTGAGTTGCTACTAGCTGTGCTTGTCTCACTCGCTCTGGCATTGCCGTATGTAGAGTATACTGTTACTAAGCCCTTAGAGGAGGCTGCCGCTGCACAGCTAGAGATACCTCCAAGACCCGTCGTAGTAGTAATAATAGATGTGTCAGGGAGTATGGCTGGCGAGAAGCTAGAAGCAGCCAAAGAGGCTATGACTCTTCTAGTTAATGAGTTATCAAAGATAAATAAGACAATCGATGTAGGGCTCATAGCGTTTACAGACTATGTAGCTGAAGCTATACCCCCAACAACTAATGTGACAAGAATACTGGGGGTAATCGCTAAATTAAAAGCGCTTGGCGGTACAATGTATACTTACCCACTACAAGTAGCCTATAACTGGTTAAGCATATACCGTAAGTTCAATCAGACAAGTGTCATAGTATTTGCATCAGATGGCCTACCAGCAGACTTAGCAGAGTACAAGAGTGTACTCAAGAAATTAGCTAAGATAAATGTAAGAATATACACAGTATTCATAGGCAGATCAAGTAGGGGTGAAGCAGAGCTAGAGTATATGGCTAGAATAGGGCGCGGCAAGAGCTACACAGCAGAGACAGCCAAAGACATAGTTGAAGCATTTAAAGACATTGCAGTAGAAGCTAGGAAGATTATAGAGAATGTGACAGTAAGAGCGGAGCTCTACGTGGAAGTTAAAGAGAAGTTTAGACTATCACCGCTACTCTATAGCTTATCGGCGATAACTCTTGTAGCAGTAGCATCTTTGAGGTATAGAGAATCAAGACTAGGCATGTAATGTATGTACGATATATTTGGCAAAAGTGGAAGTTACTGCTATGGTGCGAGGACGATGGCATATAGTGGAGTGACAGAGTATAGAGCTGGAAAAACGAGGGTTATAGTCTTTAAGCATGGGCTAATAGGGTCGCCTACAGTATTTTGGGTGTTAAACATTATAAGAGAAGCCTACATGAAAGGCGAGAGCCCAGAAATCCTCGAACTACACTTCTACCAGGATAGCAGTATGCTACAAACAGTAGTCGAAGAGCTAGGATACAGTCCTACCAGAATTGAGAACATAGTATCACATGAAGCATTAAAGGGTAAGCCTCGACTCCATATAGCCCTAAGACAAGGCATATACGCATTATACAAGTCGGAAGCAGAGGCTATAATAGCACATGAAGCTATGCACGCAATACTACATAACACCCCCCAGTACTACCAGGCAGACAGCATAATGCAGCTTATAGCGTTAAGCATTTTGAGAGACCTCGAGGCAAACCAAGAGCTACTACGTAGAGGGCTGAGAAAACACCTATATGGCCTCCAAGCTCTCTGGCTGTATCTCCACGAAGGCCAGCTAAGGTGTACGACAGCACTGGAAACTATAGAGTCACTACACGCAATAACTGCTTGGACACCTCTAAACAAGATGCCACCAATAAGTAGTGAGTGTGAAAAGAAGGTAATAGCAATAATAACACTGTTACCTAGACTAGGAGTAGATAAACCATTGGGGTCGAAGAAATCGGCGGCTCTTCTCTCCAACGCGCTTCAACAAGTACTTAATGAGACCCCTAGGCTATGAGTATACAATGCTAGCCCCGACTAGTCCGGGGGTTTGAGCGTTTACTACAGCTAAAAGATCTCTGAGCATAGAGTGCTGAGAATATGAACAGTATTGAGGCTAGCATGAATACCGTGTTTATCCCTCTTACCTGGCTCAAGTATCCTCCTATGCTTGGTGTTGGTGTTCCTGCTAGGCTTCTTACTGCGTTTGCGTTTGCGTATGCTTCTCCTAGCCTATCCCCAGCAAGCTGCGCGACAAGCTTATTATAAGCAGGAATCCAAGCAGCAATAGAAAAACCAACAAAGGCGAATCCTGCCGCGATTACTGCCTGTTCTGTAGAACTCATAAAGAATAAGAGTGCTGTTATACGTAGAAATTCAGAGAGAACAATAACTCTAGTAGTACCCATACGGTCCACTAGCCTGCCCCAAAATATTGCTGTTGATGCATGTGAGATATTCTGAATAGTGTAGAAGAACCCTATCTCATCTTCTACATAGCCTATGGATTTTAGGTATGCACTTAGTAGTGGGAACCAGAGACTCCAACCTCCACGATCCAGGAATAGTAACGGGTATAGCCTTGCAATTCTCCTCTGAGGACGGAGTGCATGCTTATACGACTCAAGGAAGACTGTTATAAGACTTTGTTGAGCACTGTTTCCCGCTCTAGGCTCAATAGATAGTATGTGAAATAGTATGACGCCTACAAGTACCAAGAATGAGAGTAGCATGAAGAGCCTCGGGTATCCTTCATGAATTACGAGGATCCCTGAAACCGTAGGGCCTGCTATGCGCGCAACAGCAAAAGAAGTTGTTACAACACCTAGATAGTAACCATAGCGGTACACGGGGACACTTTGTGCTAGTAGAGTTGACCTGGCTGGCTGACCTAGGCTGAAGGACAGCATAAACAGTATGTATGAGGCTATGAATACTGCTAGACTAGGATGAGGAAAGGCCAGCAAGCCTAGTGATAGAACAATTAAGAGTCCTGTAAATGTTGTAGCTACTCGTGCTCCATAATAGTCTATTATCCCACCAAATCCGGGCGTTATCAATACAGCTGAGAGAGCAGAGGCTGTTATGGCGACACCTATATCGGCCATGCTAAAGCCAACAGTTTTCATGTATGCAGAGAATAATGCTTGATAGCCACTTATGGCGAAACCTCTAAACACAGAGTACGTCATTAAGGCGATAATGTTCCTCTTAATAATGCTGCCTTCTCCCCTGGCAGTACTCACTGGCCAGTCCACCAGTGCAAGGTAACTATAGTCACTACATTCAGTACACTGTAAGGGAAAATAGGATTAACTGCTAGCTTTATTGCAGCTAAAATTTTTATATGAATACTTGAGCCTTCGTAAATGATCTCCTGCAACTGATTTATGGTTGGTACGAGGTAGACCATAAGAAACACTTGTTCTTCATGCAAATAAACGGGTGTTTAAAACGTAAGCCTTGGAGATGCGCTATGCGCGGAATATTGAGGAAGCCTAGAGAGCCAAGCGTTATTGGGATAATGTTGTTCAGCACATTAGTAGTTCTAGCAGCCGCGGATCCGCCAATACACGTGGTTGCCATAGGGCTCTTGCTAATCCTTCTCCACTTGTTTAGCTTTGATACTGGGTTTAATGCGGCTAGAAGACGAGATGCAGCAACACTGCTTATTGTAGCACTAATTAATATTCTACCGTATGCTCTCATAGTACTCTTACGAGAGGGTATGGTATACATTTTTGGTATTATTCTGGCTCTATCCCTGCTATTAATTGCTACCATTGCATACTGGATATGGCCTAAAAACCCTTGGTCATATATTATAGGCTCAATAGTACCAGCACTACCAGCATTATCTCTAGTATCAGTGTTTCACCTCGAGACAAAGCCTATAATTGCTTGGCTATTCTATTCTGTATACATAATAGCTGAAGCAGCATATATAGAATCACGTTTACCCTTCAGAAACTTTAACCCATGGATAAGCACAGTCTTATGGATGCCCGCAATACTGATAGCATACAACTACGACCCGCTACTACTC
>JALTZF010000133.1 GCA_027046265.1 Pyrodictiaceae archaeon | reverse complement strand
AGAGTCCCCAAGCTATTGGAGCGATCAATGGTATCTTGGCGGGAACTATGACCTCGCAATAGACTTCTTCGGTGCATGGATGATATACCCGTGGGCTGCCTTTGAGAGGATGTGGATTGAAGTCAACAACAGGCCTAGGAACATTGTGCAAGGAGAAAAGTTCCCAACAAAACTATACCTGCCATACTTCGATGAAGAAGTTGACGTGAGGGAGCTCGTTGAAGTCTTGTCAAAGAGTTTTGACCGGAAACAACAGAGTGAGGCAGCGATGAAGCTTGCCTATGCTGCAAACTACTATTTGCCAATGTACCCGATAGCAGAGAAGAGGCTAATAATATTCTCGAATAAGGAGCACTTCGTGTGGCCGGACCCAACTATAACATCTAACTACATGCTCTGGCAAAACGCTGCAGGCGGGCACCTTGACGCACTAGCATTCATGATAAGAATCGGCGCAGTAGTTCCAAACCCGAAGTTCTGGGGTGTCACCGTGACAATGCCTCCCAAGACAATAACTGTGTCAACAGTCTCGCCTGTAACCATAACTACAACAGCTCCAGGACCAGCTACTGTTACAACAGTTTCAACAACAGTAACACAGACAAAGGTGACAACAACAACTCTAACAACTACAACAACTGTAGCAAAGACAAACTGGGGCGTATCTATTGGTCTACTAATTATCGGTATAATAGTTGGAGTTGCTGTAGGAAGGTTGATGCGGAGAGAGTAGGGCTGAAAACCATTACATAACAACTATACTACGTCACAGTCATGTTTTTTACATTCTTAGACTCTACACGTCTTAACGTGACTATCTGTTTTCGCTCAAGGATAATTTAGCCGTGTTGCGGCACGCTATGCTGGTAATGCTTCCTAGAAAGGAATGATAGCATTGAAATGGATATATAAGAGGATTATACTTGCACTCTTAACCATATACTTCGCAATGACGTTCACGTTCATAGTAATAAAATCTATGCCTGGTAACCCCATACAAGCACTTGCCCAGCAGTTTGTCAGGCAGTACTATATGAACTACGAAGAAGCACTAGCACTAGCCATGTCTGTAGCTCCTTTTGTCCCCAAGGGCTCTCTCTTAGAGCAGTATTTTAGCTATATGATGAAGTTCCTGCGTGGAGACCTAGGAGTCTCCATATCTGTCAGTACAGGGACTCCAGTTGTAGATATACTGGCTGACGCTATCCCATGGACTGTCCTTGTTATTGCAACAGCCCTCATCATAAGCTTTGGCCTAGGAACACTCATAGGGATGGCTATGGCTTACAAGCATGGAAGCAAGCTCGACAGCATACTCTTAACAGTATTCTCTATACTCCGCTCTGTACCAGAGTATATTGTAGCCATACTACTCCTATCCATATTAGGCTTCCAGCTAGGCTGGTTCCCAGTACGCGGAAGGTACGACTATGAGGCTCTTCAACTCTTAAGAGAGGGGCACATACTACCATTTATAGCGAACGTACTGTGGCATGCAACTCTACCCATCCTAGCATGGGTTATAACGCATATTGGCGGCTGGGCCCTCGGAATGAGAGGGAGCACAATCTCAGTCCTAGGAGAAGACTATATAAGCTATGCTAAGGCTCGAGGGGTCCCAGAACGCCGGATTATAACAAGGTATGTGGGTAGAAACGCTATCCTGCCACTCTTCACGTCGTTCATGCTAAGTCTTGGATTCATGTTTGGAGGATCAATAATAATAGAGTACATCTTCTCCTACCAAGGCGTGGGCTTAATCTTGTACCAGGCAATAGTGAGCCGAGACTGGTTCCTAATGCTTGGCGCGTTTAACATCATAATAATAGCTGTTGTCATTGGTGCATTCTTAGCTGACCTGCTCTACGGCCTATTAGATCCCCGTGTTAGGAGAGGGGGAGAAACCCTATGATCGCGAGAGAAGCACTACACCATATTGTCTATGACTGGGTTATTACGCCAGGAAGAATAATTATGCGGAATAAAAAAGCGCTAATAGGCTTCATTATAACTCTAGGATACGTGTTAATGGCTGTAATAGGCCCAGAAGTAACCCCCTACCCTGAGTCTTACAAGTACCCAAAATACATCAAGCCCACAATATTCAAGTGGCCTCCCTCACTCGAGCACCCACTTGGAACAGATTATTTCGGAGCCGATATATGGTCTAAGATTGTATGGGGTTCAAGGACAGTACTCATAATCGCCTTTACAGCAGGATTTATAACTACACTTATAGGCATAACAGTAGGCATGACTGCTGGTTTTGCTGGCGGACGGCTAGACGCTGTCCTGATGGGGGTAACAGATATCCTAATGACCATACCTGGGCTACCTTTACTCATAGTATTAGCAACTATAATAAGAACTTCAAACCCTATAGTGATAGGGCTCATGCTCAGCGTTAATGCATGGACAGGGCTTGCACGGAGTATAAGGTCTGCAGTACTAGCACTAAAGAATACAGAGTTCGTAGAAGCAGCAAGAGCCCTCGGGCTCCCCACATGGCACATAGTGTTCAGAGAGATTATGCCCAACCTTATGAGCTTCATAGCTGTAAACTTCATCTTTGCAACAATAGGCGCAATATACGGGTCAGTAGGACTCTACTTTCTCGGCGTACTACCATTCACAGAGTTTAACTGGGGCATAATGCTGAACATGGCCTACTCACAGGCTGGAGCACATCACAGCATTGAAACTATGCACTACATACTAGCACCTATAGCAGCTATTGTAGGGCTCCAGCTAGGGCTACTACTCTTCTCATATGCTATAGACGAAATATTCAACCCGAGAATAAGGACTGAAATATCGTAAAAAACTATGGCGTCAACCACTTTATATGCTCTAAGACTTTCTCTAAGGGAGCTGTATAAACCCCTATACCAGTATCAGCTACACCAGCAATAAGAACTAAGAGTTCACCAATAATCCTCAAGCCATCCCCAAATATTACACCGGGCCTATCTCCTGCATACTCCTCTACTGTTTTTGGTTCGAGAAGGTACTCCTCTGTTAACCCCTTCAGCTCACCCTCACTACTAACTACCGCAAAGCCTGTACGGTATACAAGGTCTCTACCCACACCATGCCAAGCTACAAGATACTCTCCTGCACCTATCCTGACAGCATTTGTAGACCATCCAGTCTTTATCTCCCAAGGCTCAAACACTACTATAGGATCTAGTGTCTCAACACTAATACTGTAATCGTCAAGGCTCAAGTAGCCACGCCACGCTACAGCTATCTCGTCGATAGCAGGCCTCGTCAACATCCAGAACCCATTGCCTTCCCTTGACAGAAGAGCAGAATCCTTAGAATAATCAATTCTCACACTTTTACCATCATGCTTAAAGCCTATAAGGGTTCGCAACAAAACATTCATATCCTCATCTAGTATGGCGAGAGCCTGCCTAGAATACGCGTTAACAGCATGGTATCTTCCAGGCATAGGCTCGAGAGCCGTGTAGAGTACATAGTAGTTGTTGTCTACTAGCTCTACTCTAGGATCCTCACAGCCAGCCATATCCCATTGGAGGCGTGGATATAGGACTATTCTAGATTCGATAGGCCCGCTTATATCCCCATCTAGTAGATCCTCTATCCCCACCTTGAAGAAGCCTATAGATGAAGTATACCAGAAGTATCCTGTTATTATCCTGGGAAATATCTCTACGTACTTGCCCCTAACCACAGCTCCTGGGTTGAAGGCTGCATAGGGCTGTCTCCCACCCAGATCCTTTACACGAATATAGTGCGGCCATATGTATGCAACCCTGTCAAATAAGTCAATAGAGGAGGGCTTACGTATCCCACTAAACTTCTTAATAGCCCTTAGCACTTTACTCCGCAAATAAGAATACACATCATCTATGCTCTCTACACTACTCTTAGTAGCACTCATACTCCCACAAAAAATGCCTACAGAATAGAGCCCTATAAGGTATTACAGGGTCATTAGCACATAATGCAGCAAATACAAACAGCTAAACAGTCACTTACCTTAAAGCCCATAATGTTTTACTATAAAAACTCTTGGATCCCACCTGTAGACCACTAGGCTTATAAATGATGAGAGACAATATTAGAATGGGTGAGAGCCCCCGGGAAGGAGTAAATTCCCTCTAGGGGTGTAGGCTCGAAAACAAACCAACACATTATTTCTACACCACAACAATACACAGACAACATTTTAACCGTTCATGACGGGTGTCAACGCCTCCTCTTGAACCCTATTGTTGTAGTGCACGTATACCCGGAAGCCTATTAATCATCATGACAACATCCACTCCCCTAACCTCGCTGTAGTCTGGGCCAGGCTCCTCGCCTAGGAGAGCCCTGAACCCCTTGGAGATTAGTGAGTCTACATGCACTACTATATCCCTCATAGTCATGCCACGAAAGTTGTGTAGCCTAGAGGACAGTGCTGCTAGAAGCCTTAGCTGCCCCTCCTCAGCTAGTTGCTCGTTAAAGCCTAGGTCAAGGGGTTGGTTGAGGCCTCGCGCTACCAGCCATCTACCCTTAAGCCTCGGCTTTACAAGGCGGGGTGTGAGTTCCAGCCTACGGTGCCTTGGAGGCTTGTAGCGCTGCTGGGGTGGCTGGTAGCCTTCTAGTATCTCTCTAGACTCTGTTGTTGCATCTCGTGGACGGTAGTCCTCCATGACTACTACTGTTGTCGCAGAAGCTATGAGGGGTGCTGTGCCGCTTGAGACTACTACTAGTGATGCCTTAGAAGCTATTGAGGATGCTTGCTCCGAGATTGTTGTCACTGTCTTGTGGCGTATTAGGGGTTCAGCGCGCTCGTCGTAGAAGAGGAGGTTTGTTGCTGATGTGTCTTCGTCTACTAGTATTAGCTGTGCACCAGCCTCTATTGCTTCCTGTATTGCTGCTGCCATACTTGTCGCCCCACTAGCGTTCTCTGTTGTGAAGCAGTATGTGTCGCGGTTGTCTGGAAGGCTGTGGATGAATGTTGATATGTCGACGCAAGCCACCCGCCTGCCGTCCTCGGCGCGGACTTTGACTGTTGAGCGTAGAGATACAACGCGTTCCCTGCCATCGCCGGGTACGTGGTTGTAGATGCCATACTGTATTGCCTCGAGCAACGTTGTCTTCCCATGGAATGCAGTACCAGCTACTACTGTCACTCCGCGACGCACACCCATCCCAGCTACTGGGCCGTGGCGAGTCTCTATCTCCACGCGGAGACTCGGCGGCGACTCGAAGGGTACAGCGTTAGGTAATGGTTCTTCGCAACCACCACAGCGTCGCGGCAGTATGCTGCCATCACCGACAAAGGCTACTAGCTTGAGGCGTGGCAGGCTCTTACGGAGATCCTCTTGGACCTGCCAAGCTGTAATGTGTCTTCTAAGACTATCCTGCTCAGATACCAAGGCTCTGAGAGCCTTCTTGAAGACGCGGGGGAGCCTCTCTAGGAGGAGTTCGTGAGCAGCATCTGCTAGTATTCGGCGCCTCCTACTAGGCAAGCCAACCCAGACACGGGCAACAACCCTCCCATCATAGACTTCGAGGCCGCTACGACGAAGCATTACTGGGCCCGGTCTCGGGACACCAAGGAAGCCGCTGCGGCCTTCACCTATCTTCACAGCCGCTCTGCGAAGCAACACGTACATCCTGCGGTACAAGAAGTCTGAGAGCGGTACTGGCTCCCCAAGAGCCCACTCGGGAAGCGATGGTGGCAAGTCAGCTTCTAGCCTAGCAACACTAGGAGGAGCGAAAGGGTCACTCTGGACACGGATAATAGTAACTCTAACATTGTCTACGACCTCGCTGGCACCCTGAAGCTCACGATAAGCACGGTAACCCTTACCGTTAATCCGGCTAAGAACCCTGTCAATACCCATGACTACACATTACACCACAGAGACGCACTAGTACTCAGAGACTGATAAACAAGACGCCCAGCCATAAGCTTCAACGAGGTAAAACCCCTAGAGGGGGCTCACACGTATTCCGGGGGCTCAATGACCCCTCCTCATCCTCTAAACTATATTTCTCTAAACGGTGCCAGAGAGATGTAGTCTATAACATGATTCTACTCCTAGGCCTATTGAGTATAGTGTCCCTTAGCTATCCTAAACAGCAAGAGTTCGGGGTCTGTAAATGGTCTATCCCACATATTTATCAGAGTGAGGGATAACAATATACTTGTCCCACAAAGTATTAGGTATGTGGGTGCCAGAGTGTGTCTTCACATGTTGTCCGACTAGACCAGCGTGGCAGGCTCGTGCTACCCCGTGATGTGAGGGAGGCTATAGGGCTTGGTGAGGGGTCTAGGCTACTTGTGAAGCTGCGAGAGGACGGTGTAATAGAGTTAATACCCCTTGACGGCCTCTATGAGAGGGTCTCAGGTGTTTTCCGTAGAAAACTAAGAAACTGGCGTGAAGAAGACCATGAAGCCTCTAGGCTTCTCGAAGAGCTGGTGGTAAGGCGTGGAAATCGTTGACACAGTTTACCTTGTAGCCTACCTTAACCCTGAGGATCCTCTCCACGAAGAAGCTGTAGATATACTGGAGGGAATAGGTGGTGAGCGGAGAGTTTCGCAGGCGGCCCTCCTCGAATTAGACCTCATAATGAAGAGTAGGGGGTTCAGCTTAGAGGAGCGGGTGGACACATGGACTCTGCTATCAGCCCTACTTGGCGGCCACGTAGAACCCCTCACACCCAACGACTTTAGGCTAGCTGCAATACTCTCTGAAGTATATGGATTAGACTATTTTGACTCTCTAGTATCTGCCCAGTGTATTAACCGTTCAGCAAAGCCACTAACAACAGACAACGCCATAATTAAGGCTGTAGAAGAGAAGCTTAGAAAGTAGGTACAATCAGGTTTTGCTGAAAGCACCTTGTTTCTGGGTGCTCCAGTAAACACTAATATCCATGATAAAAATGTTACTGGGTCATGTGTGCTAGCTTGAAGAGGGTAGAGCCTCTTATATGGGTTCAATCTCTGAACAGGAAGGTGTATAGGGTTGTAGACATAGTAATTCCTGACTCTAAGCTGCCAGGGTTGGTTAGCGCAAGGGCTAGGAGTCTACCTGTGTCACTATGTACTGGGAAGGGAGAAGCTCTGCGTCAGTAAAAATTGCGCCGCACATGCTTGTTAGGGCATTTCTAGTCTCGGCTAATACCATCGTGTTGTACAATACTCTCTACGGGTACCGTGGCACATACGTTGAGCTAGGGTCAAGCATTGTAGCAGATGCTCATGTGTTCTCAGACCAGGATTACTAGATAGTAGTGTTTAAGGCATAGATTGTCTACGGAGGTGGGGCCAGTGGTAGAGAATGGTTGGATTTGAAGATGGCTAGAGGCGGCTTCACCGATAATGTCTAAGTACACTACTATTATTGCTGACGCGTTGAGGTATATACTATACATGCTAATACTCTACAAAGTGCTGAGGAGCAAAATTATGTTTAAGGCCTAGCTTTTGGCTATTCTGGCTGCTCTCCTGGTGGGGGTTCTTCGGGTAGTCTGAATACTATCTTCTCGTAGCCTCCTGTGCGCCCGCCCCTCCTCCCATATATTGCTAGTACATTCCCGCCTACCACGTCCCAGTCTTCTGTGCCAGAGCCCATGTCTACTTCTAGTATCCGTGAGCCTGGGGGGAAGACCCAGTATGCCTCATAGTCGTAGTCTATGTCCTCTACATCATAGTAGTTTTCGTAGACGTTAACGCCGGGCCTTAGCGGGGCCTGGAACCTCAAGGCGAAGACTATGAATACTCTGCCTCTCCTCCCGCGCCTGCCAATATCGACCATTACTACTCGGGGCCTAACCTTCTCCCCATTAACAATGACCTTCTCTTGGTCCACAAGCTCCTGCATGTTGTATGCTAGCTTGGCCGTCTCCTCCTCGAAGAGCTTCTCGTCGCCTAGTACTACGTCGTAGTAGCCTAGGGGGTCTACGTAGTCGAAGACTAGGTAGTAGGATATGTAGCGGTAGCCCACATAGAAGAAGCCCTGCCCATGAACAGGCTCGACAGCCTCACTAGCCTCCTCGAGCCACTCACGGCTAACCAGTCTACGGTCAACCCTCCCCCCACGGCCTCGGCCGAGTCCCCTGCGGCGGAGAGACAATCCCAGATAACACCATGCCAGTACTCTACAACTCAAAGACCTATAACCGCTAAGCCTAAAACCCTACGAGAAGCCTACAAGAAGAAATCCACGGGGCCACAGGGAGGGCCCGTAGCTCAGCCCGGTCAGAGCGCCCGGCTGATAACCGGGAGGTCGGGGGTTCAAATCCCCCCGGGCCCACCACCTACTCCTAGCACAACGACAAACACTACACAATACTGACGCCTTACCACTGAGAGCTTATTACGTGATAATAATAAGAGTTGATCTCCTCCTAGACCAAATAACCCTTCTCAAATCAAGGTGTATAAAGTAGAAGAGACCCCACAGCATATAGTACGTTAATACATTGGAACAGCATAAAGGCTTCATACCGTAGCATACCAGCCATATTGAACTCTTCTGTTTCAACAATAACTCAGCTAGTCCAAGCGGACTCACAGCACATCGTTGGTGTACTCATTATAGTCTACTAATGACAGTAGACTAGTTGATGACAGCTTGAGCGTTGTCAGCGCTAAAGTGCCGAGAGAACTCAAGAAGAGAATGGATACACTAAGGAAGTACATAGATTGGAATGAAGAACTCAGACAGTTCATAGCTAAGCGAGTAGAAGAGCTAGAAAAAGAGCTTAA
>JALTZF010000132.1 GCA_027046265.1 Pyrodictiaceae archaeon | reverse complement strand
AGCAGTAGGATAGCCGTCATTATGAGGAAGAATAAGAATGATATCGGGACACTAAGTCGCATCCACTCTAAGAAGCTTATTGAAGCTAATCCTTCGCTTTCAAGGTACCCTACAGCAATAAGGTTAGGTGGTGTTCCTATAAGGGTTGACATGCCACCAATAGATGCTGCAAATGCTAAACCGAGAAGAACAACTTCTCTCTGTTCACGCTTCAATAGCCTAGCCACAGTAACCACGCTGAGAGCTATGGGGTATAAGAGGGCTATAGCAGCAGTATTTGATATCCACCAACTCAAGAACCAAGCCAGGAACCACAAAAGAAACCAAACCATAGTAAAGCTTGTACCTCTACTAAGCTCTATGACCTTTTTTACAATTCTCTTTGCCGCTCCTGAAACTTCCATAGCATAAGCAAGCATTAATCCGCCCCAGAAAACCCATATTATTCTATGGAAGAACATAGACAAGATACTGCTTACAGCTTGTTTCGAAGAGGAAAAGCCAGCTGCTTCAGGAGAGTAGGCGGTAGAAATACTAGCTATGAGAGCTATTACAAGGGCTGTAACTCCAAATGGTACAGCCTCTGTTATCCACCAAGTTATAGCCCAAAACGTTATCCCCAGGGCAATGTTGGAAAGGCGAGGGAATACTGGGTTAACTGGGTCACCAGTTGATGGACTACGTAAGGGCGGTGCGAGAACTATGACCATAAAGAGCAAGGGGCCAAGGTAAAAACCTAGACGCCGTATGTTCATTTCACTTTACTCCCATTAGGTTAACTTTATACGTAAGAGTATATTATAATTTTTAACTTTATATGCATGAGATAAAAGAGAAAAACATAGGTTAAACATATCTATTCAGATACCACTACGCTACGTATTTAGAGCGAATTATTACTATTAAAAATTTAGAATAGTTAAAGACAGCAGGCTTAGACATTGAGAGATTCAGCGTGTGTGCCTTTATGGTTATTGAAGAGCCTAGCTTAAAATACGTGGTACTAGATACTAATAGGGTATTGGTGTCAAGTACAGTCTAGGAGTCCATAGTAAGGGTTGTATGTGTTATGCCTAGAATACCGGCGAGTCTATGTATACGCTGTAAGGGCTATAAGAAGCTATGTGGACTGCCTAGGTGCCCTATTCTAGAGAGGTTTCGTGCACAGGTAAGAGCGGCTTCACGTATTAAGGGACGGGAACTTGAAGGTTATACGCCTCCAACAGCTATAGTTGGTGAGGAGGGTTATCCTAAGGTTAGAGTCTTCTATATGCTTCCACCCAGCGAGCCTAGGGAGAGAGCATGGTACTTTGATGCACCACGTGAATGGGCGAATAGAGGAGAGTCTCTAGACTCTATTGTCCAGCTTAGGAGTAGCCTTGTTGCAGCAGGCTTACGTGTTGATGTACGTAACCCCTTTGAGCTATATGAGAAGGAGATCTCTCTGGCCGCGGTTTCAGAAAAGCCTGTTGCTAGTGAGGCTATCTTACGTAAACCGCCTATACCTAGGCTAAAGTTTGATGATGTACTTAAACCAGTTGGACCAAGTAGTCCGGCTGAGCGCGTTGTAGTGGCAGAAAATCCTCGGGTTCCTAGGCCTCTAGAGAAGCTGATATGGGACGACCTGCTGGCTGCTAAGGGGGTTGTAGAACTTTATCGTAGAGGCCTTGACGTCTATAATATACAGAAGGCCTTGAGCTTGGGCTTACTTGGTAAGTCTAGGAACAGGAGGATAGTGCCAACAAGGTGGGCAATAACAGCAGT
>JALTZF010000131.1 GCA_027046265.1 Pyrodictiaceae archaeon | reverse complement strand
TATGAAGTTAGCTCCACTCTCAGTAGCAGCAGCCTTAGCAAGCAAAGTCTTACCAGTACCAGGAGGACCAAACAACAAAATACCCTTAGGCGGCCTTATGCCCATCTGCTCGAAGACTTCGGGGCTCCTCAAAGGCCACTCAACAGCCTCACGAAGCTGCTGCTTAACATCATCCAAACCACCAACATCATCCCAATGAACCTCAGGAACCTCAATATAAATCTCCCTTATAAGACTTGGCTGAATATACTTCATTGCCTCAATGAAGTCTGCCATAGTAACCTTTAGCTCTTTAAGTACATCAGCTGGGATCGGCTTGTTAAGGTCTATCCGTCCACTCTTAATGAATCTCCTCAATGCACTCATTGCAGCCTCCTTAGCTAATGCAGCCAAGTCGGCACCAGTATAGCCGTGGGTCATTTCGGCTATCTTGTCTAGGTCTACGTCGTCTGCTAGTGGCATATTGCGAACATGTACTTGTAATATCTCTTTCCTAGCCCTCTTGTCTGGCGGCCTTATCTCTATTTCCCTATCAAACCGTCCTGGACGCCTTAGTGCTGGGTCAACAGCGTCAGGTCGGTTTGTTGCACCGATAACTATTACTCTCCCTCTCTCTTTGAGGCCGTCCATCAGTGTTAGTAGCTGTGCTACAACACGCTTCTCTACCTCGCCAGTAACCTCCTCTCTTCTCGGTGCAACAGCGTCTATTTCGTCTATGAATATTATTGATGGGGCATTCTTCTCTGCTTCTTCGAATATTTCTCGTAGCCTCTGCTCACTCTCACCATAATACTTACTCATAATCTCAGGACCATTAATAGCAATAAAGTATGCTCCTATCTCGTTTGCTAGAGCCTTAGCAAGCAAAGTCTTACCAGTACCAGGAGGGCCATAGAGTAGTATGCCTTTAGGAGGCTCTATACCGAGATGCTTAAACAGCTCCGGGTGCTTCATTGGAAGCTCAACTATCTCCCTAATCTTCTCCTTAGCCTCCTCGAGATCACCTATGTCCTCCCATGTAACACGCGGTATGCCTCGGCGTATCTGCTCCTCACGTACTGGCTCTTCACGTATCTCAAGTCCAGTCTGCTCTGTAACATACACAAACTGACTTGGCTGAGTTGCAACAACCACAAGCCGTAGACCTGTGCCAAGCACTGGTATTATTACTGTCTCACCACGCATCAAAGGCTTCCTAAGCATAAACTCCTTAACGTACTCCACGAAGTCCGGTGAGAACCTTATAGGCTCAGTAGGCGCTAGAACAACACGTGTTGCTGGCTGCACATTAGTAGCCTTGCGTACCCTAACAGTTTCGCCAACACTTGCACCAATAGCCTCTCTGATAAACCCATCTATCCTTATAACACTAGGATCCTCGCCTGGAGGCAAAGGCCATACCTGTGCTACTGCAACACCCTTAGGTCCCTCAATCTCAATAAAGTCTCCAACCTCCACCCCTAGCTTCGCCATAGAATCCCTGCTTATTCTGGCAATTTTTCTCCCAACATCTCTACTACGAGCCTCCGCTACACGTAGTTCTATCTCGGAAGACATAGCACAGCTTACCTCCATACTGGCTACTCCGTCTAAGCCTTAAAATACCTCCTACACTGGTTAACCATGCAGTCACTGTAGCCAAATATATACGAATGATACAGATATAAAATATAACAGAAATGGGTTACAGTAGTCAGTATACATGTTAGCGCAGTGAAGCACAAATCAAAAACTCTCTTAAATTTATCTACCCACTATCTCCTGGCTTGCAATCTTTATTTCAATACCTTCTGGCAGCCTTACTGGCTGGTATATTATCCCGCGGCCCTCATAGAACTTTGAGAACATCTCGTAGAAGTGTAGCCTTAGTGACTGGATATTTGCTACGAAGGCCTCGAAACCTGCGACGAATAGGTTTCCGAAGATGTATAATCCTAGCCCTGCTGCGCTGCCCAAGCCTCCAGCTTTATCAGCTATTATAAAGAAGCCGTATACTAAGCCGCTGTGTGCTAGCATTAGACCCATTATTCGAACGAATGATAGTGTGTTTCCAAGCATTATGAGCACTAGGTCAAAGGCCTCCATTACTGCGCCTATAATTCTCTCACCGAAACTCTCACGGCTATATATCAGCGGTGTTATTAGGCTGAGGAGGAGACCTAGCACAATTAGGGCTTTCGCCATGTTGGCATACACATAAGCCTCGGCTGGCGCACTTCCTCCAAACATTGCATACACTACTGGTAGTGTATCTTGCATACTGGTATACTTGGGGCCTACAATAGCAGAGCCTATGAACACAACTAGTACGCCAGTAAACGCTAGGGCAACAGCGAGAGTATGCAGCATGTGCTCTGGCTCCCTCTCTGCAACTGCCTTCGCAAAACCAAGCCATGACGCTAAGGCTAGTAGAACCGATCCTATGCTCAAGCTTATGAAGAACGTCTTAAATGTCAACAGCTTAGCCATAGCCCCAGCTTCTTCGGCCCCAACATAGGCTTTGTATAATGCATGTACAGGAGAGCTATATGGTGGCTGTTCATGCCAAAACTCTTCAAGCCAGTGTGCTACAGGTGTTGCAGGCCCAAAGAACTCAGCAGCCATAGCGCCTAATATGATTGCAGGAATACTCACATATATCAATAACTGGCCTAGCGTTCTCCAGCCTTCACTTCTCGCCTTAACATAGAGGTACGTGCCAAACAACAAGAGTAGCAATCCATGGCCTACATCAGGAAACATGAGCCCAAAGATTACTGGGAATGTTATAGCCATCATTACTAGTGGTACAAAGTCACGAGGCGAAGGCAAACCATACATTGCTAATAACTCAGCAAAGGGCTTCAAAGGTTTAGGTACTTTCATCTCTACGGGCATCTCTTCGGGGCTTATGTGTCCCCTCATTGGTCGTGCATAGATGGTATATGCACCATTCAGTGTTTTGTCAAGAAATCTCTTAAGCTTCTTGAGGTTATCGCTTGAGACATAGCCGACGAACACTGCTAGTGACCTAGTTAAATAAGCTGATTCAACTATCTTCAATAGTGTAGCCAGCGCCTCTAGTTTCTTTAATGCAGTGTAAAGATTGTTCGATACTTCTCTAACTTGCTCTCTTGTAAGCTTAAATCTAGGTAATACTATTGGAGTTGCTTTTGTCTTAGCAATTTCTTGCACTAGCCTCTGCTCTATTTGAGGCGTATACACCACAACATATGTTACAAACCCCTGCTCTATATTAAACCCTACAGCGTACACATTTAGCGATCTTATAACGTTCTCAAATTCATGAGCATTCTCCTCTGGAACTCTATAAAGCATTGCACGTAAGTGCTTGGCTTCACGTAGCATGCTCAAGTCTGCAGTAATAAAGCTATATTGTTCTATTAGTCTCACGTACTCTGCAAGAGGTCCAACACTTCGTTCTTCAATAAGCTTTCCAAGACGCGCCTCTATATCCTCAAGTAGCGTGTTAATACTAGTTACTATAGACGATGAGGAGGCAGCAATGTTACTAGTAACAATAATCTCGGTCTTTTTTTCTTCAGGCTCTTCTCCTATCCTGTCTAAAAGACCCTTAATTCTCTGTATTAGGACTTCAACCTCTCCTCGTAGTCTCCGAGCCAAGTTTCTAAGTCTCTCATCTCCATGACCGCTTGGGTGAAAGCTCCCACTCTCCACTAGTGCTTTAGCAGTTTCAAGGAATTTAGCCTTTGGCACAACTATTATTGTTTCTGGCGGTGTACGCGCTATGAAAAGCCCCATACTCTACACCTCTCATAGCACCTAATAGTCTGCCTTTACAGTACCTCTTCCCGGGCATAGACACATAAAAGCCAACGATTTTAAAAAGCTGTCTACTTGTTCGCTGTGAACAAGGGAGTAGTAAGCTTTGCCCGAGAAACGTGTAGCTGTTATAGCTGGACCATATATGTCTCCACTTTACCGTATGATAGGAGCTGTAACGTTTACTGCCAATACTGTGGAAGAAGCGAAGAGGATACTTTCTGAGATAACTGTCAGAGAAGACATAGGGATCATCTTTGTTGCCGCAGAATACTATTCAAAAATAGAGGAAGATCTTCTACGTGCTATTCAAGCAAAAAGACCTGATCTAATAATTACAATTCTTCCAACATTACGCGAGAAAGGTAAGCCCATGGATGTGCAGAGGGAGCTATTGAAGGCTCTAGGTATGGGTTAAATACCTATCCGGGAACTGTAGGCACATGTGGGTGGAGAAAGTGTCCCCTCGTGTTGTTGGTAGTCCCGACGCTATAGTCGAGGAGGTTGTAGCAGAGTTCAGAAAAAACATTGAGCGACGCATAGCTGAAGCGCTCGAAGCTGCAAGATCACTGCTTGAGAAGAGCTATGAAGAGGCACTCAGAACTTTAGAGAAAAGGCTCAGTGAAAGCCTTAGAGAGGTCGAGGACCGTCTTCGCAGTGTTGAGGCAACATATGATGTTGAGATTCACCGCGAAATATCGAAGATTAGAGCAAGCCTAGTAGATGAAGTCCTTACTGAAGCTCTCCAGAAGCTACCCGAATACGTGCCCAGGGATCAGTATGAAGCGTTTCTACGCAGACTTATGGAGGAGGCTAAGTCGCGTAGTGAGAAGATCAAAATAATACCAGTCGATCGAGACAAAGAACTCATAGCAAAGCTAGCTAAGGAGCTTGGACTTGAAGTGTCTGAAGAGACAAGGAAGGGCTATGGCGGCTTCCTTGCTGTCACAGAGAATGGCGTGACTATGGACTACACACTTGAGAATGTGCTGAGCGCAGTGATAGACAGAGCCCGGGCAGTCATAGCGCGCGAATTATTCCCGGACTAAGATAAATAGGATGTGTGACAGTTCCTTCTACGGGGTGCTATGACTTGCCTGTTGTTGGCCGCATCCTTAGGATTTCGGGCCCCCTCGTAGTTGCCGAAGGAATGAAAGGAGCGCAGATGTACGAGATGGTCGAGGTGGGAGAGGAGAGGCTCGTCGGCGAGATCAACCGTATAAGTGGAGACCTCGCGTTCATCCAAGTCTATGAGTCAACTACTGGCTTAAAGCCTGGCGAGCCCGTCTATGGCACGGGTGCCCCCCTAAGCATAGAGCTTGGCCCTGGGCTCTTGCAGAGTATCTTAGATGGCATAGGCAGGCCCTTATCAGTTATACGGGAAGAATCCAAGTCTCCATTCATAAGAAGAGGCGTTAAGGTACCAACACTGCCTAGAGATAAGAAATGGGCTTTTGAGCCAAATAAGGAGTTAAAATCAGGATATAAGGTTGGCCCAGGCGATGTCCTAGGGTACGTACAAGAGACTCCCCTTATTCGCCATGTAGTAATGGTTCCACCCGATGTTAGTGGTGTCCTTGAATGGCTCGCTGGCGAAGGAGACTATACTGTTGAAGAGACTATAGCAGTAGTTAAAACTGGTGATGGTGAAAAGAGAGAGCTACGCTTAATGCATAAGTGGCCAGTCCGCAAGCCCCGGCCTGTAGTCAGCAAATTTGACCCAGTTTTACCCCTTATAACTGGTATGAGAGTTTTAGACACCTTTTTCCCCATGGCAAAAGGCGGTACTGGAGCCATACCAGGCCCCTTCGGTAGTGGTAAAACAGTTACACTCCACAGTCTTGCAAAGTGGAGTGATGCAAGAGTAATAGTTTACATCGGCTGTGGCGAGCGAGGAAATGAGATGACAGAGGCTCTACTAAGATACCCCAAGTACACTGACCCATGGTCTGGTAGACCCCTCATGGAGAGAACTATACTCATAGCCAACACTAGTAACATGCCAGTAGCGGCGCGTGAGGCAAGCATCTATACAGGAGTAACAATAGCTGAGTACTACCGCGACATGGGCTACGACGTACTACTAGTAGCCGACTCTACAAGCAGGTGGGCAGAAGCACTCCGTGAGATTGCTGGCCGTCTAGAGGAAATGCCTGCAGAGGAGGGCTTCCCAAGCTATCTTGCGAGCCGCCTAGCAGAGTTCTATAGCCGTGCAGGAAGGGCAAGAATACCAGGAAGACCAGAGAGAGTCGGTAGCGTTACAATAGTTGGGGCGGTTTCGCCGCCAGGAGGAGACTTTACAGAGCCAGTTACATCCAACACTAAGAGGTATATCAGAGTCTTCTGGGCTCTTGATGCAAGGCTAGCTTATAGTAGGCACTACCCAGCCATAAACTGGATTATGAGCTACTCAGCATACGTAGACCTTGTAGCTAAGTGGTGGGCAGAAAACGTTGACCCGCGGTGGAAGGAGTACCGTGACGAAGCCTTCAAGATACTACTCAGAGAAGATGAGCTCAAAGAGATAGTGAGGCTCGTGGGTACAGAAGGCTTAAGCGAGAAGGACAAGCTAATACTTGAAGTTGCAAGACTCCTTAAGGAGGGCTTCCTCCAGCAGAACGCCTACGACCCAGTTGACGCCTTCGCTTCTCCACAGAAGCAGTGGAGGCAGCTACGTGCAATCATAGACTTCTACCGTGAAGCAGCACGTGTCGTTGATGAGGGTGTTCCGGTTAAGTTCATAAGAGAGAAGCTCGGCTTATTACTGCGTGAACTAGTGATGACTAGGTATAAGGTGCCAAACGATAGGATTGAGGAGATAGATAAGCTACGTGACAAAATCCTAGAGGAGCTAGCTAGGCTAGCCCAGGAGTATAAGAGTCGTGTGCATGCAGTCTAGCATGTTTCAACTTTTGCTCCATACTTAACCATGTGGTTGTGGGTGATAATGGATTGGCTATAGAGAGAGTTGTGCGTGAGTATACGTCTATTAGAGAAATACGTGGCCCACTAGTCATAGTTGACGGTATACCCGATGCCGCCTACGACGAAATAGTAGAAGTAGAACTCCCGACTGGCGAGAAGAGGAAGGGCAGGGTTCTAGAGACAGCTCGCGGCTATGCTGTAGTACAGGTATTCGAGGGAACAACTGGTGTAACACCTATAGGGACAAAAGTACGCTTCCTCGCACGAACTCTAGAAATCAAAGTATCCGAGGAGATGCTTGGAAGAGTATTCAGCGGTCTAGGAGAACCAATAGATGGAGGCCCACCCGTTATCAGTGGTGAGTGGAGAGACGTTAATGGCGACCCATTGAACCCAGCTGCACGTGACTACCCTGAGGACTTTATTCAGACGGGTGTAAGCGCGATAGATGGTATGAACCCTCTTGTGAGGGGGCAGAAGCTACCCATATTCAGTGGTAGTGGTCTACCACACAACATGCTAGCAGCACAGATTGCACGCCAAGCAACTGTTAGAGGCGAGGAAGAAGAGTTTGCCGTAGTCTTTGCCGCAATAGGGGTAATGTACGACGAAGCAATGTTCTTCCGAAAGTTCTTCGAGGAAACGGGCGCCATAAAGAGAACAGCAATGTTTCTCACACTAGCAGAGGATCCTCCAATGATACGTCTAGTAACGCCACGTGCTGCTCTAACCCTAGCAGAGTATCTTGCATTCGAGCTAGACATGCACGTACTAGTCATACTGACAGACATGACCAACTACTGTGAAGCACTAAGAGAGATAAGTGCTGCGCGCGAAGAAGTCCCAGGAAGGCAGGGCTACCCAGGCTACATGTATAGCGACTTAGCAAGCATTTACGAAAGGGCAGGGCGTGTGAGGGGAGGCAAGGGAAGTATTACACAGATGCCAATTCTCACAATGCCAAACGATGATATCACACATCCAATACCAGACCTAACAGGGTACATTACTGAGGGGCAGATAGTCCTGAGTAGAGAACTTTGGAATCGTGGCATATACCCACCAGTAAACATACTAATGAGCCTCTCACGTCTGCGCGGAGAAGCCTACGATAAGACACGTGAAGATCATGCCAACGTTTCAGACCAGCTCTACGCAGCATACAGTAGAGCTGTAGAGCTACGTAGCCTTGCAGCAATAGTTGGTGAAGAGAGCCTAAGCGAGGTAGACCGCAAATACCTACGCTTTGCTGAGGCGTTCGAGCAGCGTTTCATAAAACAAGGCTTCTACGAGAACCGCAGCATAGAGGAGACACTAGAGATAGGATGGGAGGTACTATCCATACTGCCAGAAAGCGAGCTCTACAGAATCAAAGACGAATATATTAGAAAGTATCACCCCAAGTACCGCCGCCAGTATAGCCAGAGAACCAGCTGAGGTGCCACCTAGATGAGCACTTTTGGTAGTCGCACTCTTCCAACAAAAATAAACCTCATACGTCTAAGACAAGAACTCACATCCTTACGCCGCATACGCCGTGTACTAGAAGAGAAACGTGACGTATTAATCCTCTACATCAGACAGACTAGTGAAGAGTACAAAAAAGCCTACGAGGAAGCAGCAACAAAGCTCATGGAAGCCTACAAGCTATATTTTGCAGGCCTAACAAATACTGGTATAAAGCAGGTCGAAGCATCAGCAGAAGAAGTGCAACAACGCCTACAAGTAGACATGGCTACGAGGATACTATTCGCAGTAAAAGTCCCAGAGCTAACACTCGTAGATGCAACAGTCCCCCTTCCCCCTTCTTCAGCGGCTAAGCTAAGCCCCTCAATAATTGAGGCTAGAAAGAAGCTTCTCGAAGCACTCAAGTACTTGCTCAAAGTTGTAGAAATAGAGTACTCACTTCGCCGCCTTCTCTCGGAGCTAAGTACGACACAGCGACAGATAAACACGCTTGACTACAACATTATACCACGCACTGAAGAAGCAATAAAGTACATTAAATTAGTCCTAGACGATCGTGCCCGCGAAGAAGTTATCAGGCTTAAGATGATTAAGAGGAGACTTGAACGTCGTAGAGTAAGTGAGACAAAAAGCACTGGTGGGCTTGCATAGGGGATTAACTCAAAGAAGTATCTATTGTTAAAGGATCTACTATTCAAACTTTTCGGGATCACTTAAACTTGATTATGTCAAGACCTCTCTCACTAGCGACTTCTTGCACAATATTTTTTATTTTTGACTTAACTTTGAGAAGGATAATTCCCTCTATTTTGTCAATACTCTTTTCAACTGCTTGAAGTATAACCCTCTTTTCTAGACTGCTAAATGTGTACTTAGCGAATATATGGCCGTAGCAATACTCTTGTTCAAGTTGCAGTCTCGTGTGCTTCTCCGGATAGTGGGTCCCGCCTATGCCTATGACAGGTTTACAAGACGGTATATGTCCTTTCTTAAGAGTTTTTAATAGTCTGTAAACACTTTGAGCCATAGCTTCTTGGGCGTGTTCGTCTCTCCATTGTTCTATACTGCTCCCTATCTCTATGAAGATGACTGGCTTTGCAAGGCTAGTAGGTCCATGATGCGTTGCTTCAAGAGAAAAACTGTACTCTCCAAGTAACCCCTTTGCCGAAGCTTCTTCATAGTATAGCTTCGCCAATAACTTGAAGACCTTAGGCCATGTCCAAGCTAATGTGAATGGTTCACCGCCTGCCTCAGTATTGGCAGTAGGATTACCCGGGTAATGAAGAGTTAATGTTGGCGTTTTTGACAGGCTTGAATGTCGTGATAATACTATGTATGCTTTCACACTCTCCGGGAGCACACTATCAAGGAAATTGAAATGTATACTATCCTCCTTAAAGCCAGCAATAATAGCACTAAGCTTTTCTGTATACAAGCAAGTACTATTGGGTAGTGAGAGTTTGCACATAGTCAATTCGCTCACTATCTCTGTAAGCTTTCTGGCCGCGCCCGAGCCTGCTACGTCTTTTAGGCTGTATACAATAGCGTAGCGCGCTCGCTCCATGACTATTAACGCCCTCACTAGGCATCATTGCTCTCCCAGTATATATCGTGTGATACGTTTTTATCCACCTGCCACCTAACAGTTTTGCTTGGCTAAAACATGGCAGTATTGCAGGTGCCGAGCATGATGAAGGCGAGAACACTACCCATAATATTCCTTGCAGTATTCCTTGCAGTAACTATGGTTGCATACGCGCAGGAAGGACCAACAACAGGTGCAGGTCTACAAGGACTAGGATCTGGCTTAGCAGTAGGATTGGCAGGCCTCGGCGCAGGCATCGCTGTAGGACGCATTGGCGCTGCGGCAATGAGCGTTATTGCTGAGAAGCCAGAACTCTTTGGCCGTGGTCTAGTATACGTAGCCCTGGGTGAAGGTATAGCAATCTACGGCCTACTAATCGCTATACTGCTCGTGCCAGGCTAACATGAGGCCAAATATGTAGCAGGGAGACTAAAGCTACAGAGCTTACGATTTTTTCTTGAAGAGTCGGCCCCTCGTTCTTCCTATTGATCCTTCACTCACTACTATGGAGTAACAACAACTCTTATTTTTATACTGTATAGAGTAGAGGAGTAAACTAGAACACAGCCTATCACTGTTGTTTACTGGGTGGTCCAGGGCTTGAGTAGTGTGCCTAGAGAGAAGTGGAGCAAAGAGTTCTCCCGCTGGTTTGACTGGGTGCTAGAGGAGGCTGGTATCTACGACTATGGACGATATCCTGTAAAGGGCATGGGTGTCTGGCTACCCTACGGGTTCCAGATTCGTAGGCGTGTAATCGAACTCATAAGGGATATACTCGACTCTGCCGGGCACGAAGAAGTACTATTCCCGCTACTAATACCTGAACATTTACTACGTAAGGAGAGTGAGCACATACGCGGATTCGAGGCCGAGGTCTACTGGGTGACTCACGGCGGGACAGAGCCTCTCGACGTTAAGCTCGCGTTACGCCCTACAAGTGAGACAAGTATATCTTATATGGAGAGCTTCTGGATTAAGAGCTACCGTGACTTGCCCAAGAAGTTCTACCAGATAGTGAGCATATTCCGTTACGAGACAAAGGCTACAAGGCCCATGATAAGACTAAGGGAAGTCACAACATTCAAGGAGGCACACACTGTGCATGAGAGCTTTGAGGATGCAGACCGCCAAGTGGGTGAGGCTATTGAGCTTTATAAGCGTATATTTGACGAGCTAGGGATACCATACCTCATAAGTAGGCGCCCCGAGTGGGACAAGTTTGCCGGTGCAGTGTACACAGTTGCTTTTGACTTAGTAATGCCTGATGGTAGAACACTGCAGATAGGCACAGCTCACCACTTAGGACAGAACTTCACTATACCATTTGAGGTGCGCATACAGCTACGCGATGAGAGTCTCGACTATGCATGGCAGACAAGCTACGGTATAAGCGATAGAGTAGTAGCATCACTTATAGCGGTACACGGAGATGACCGTGGCCCAGTCATACCCCCCAATGTGGCCCCAATACAAGTAGTCGTAGTCCCAATACCCATAAGAGACGAGCAGGGCAGAGAGAAGCTCAACAACTACCTCAAGAAGATAGAAGAGATACTGACAAGCAACAATATACGGTACCACGTTGATCTACGCGACGATGTGAGGCCAGGCAGGAAATTCTATGAGTGGGAAGCAAAAGGCGTTCCTGTGAGGATTGAGGTTGGCATCCGTGAAGTTGAGGTTGGAACAGTTATTGTGGTTAGGCGTGACACGTTAGAGAAGCAGACTGTAAAGCTTGAAGAGCTAGGAGTAGTGCTTAAGAAGCTCTTTGAGGAGATAAGAGAGAACCTGAAAAAGCGTGCATGGGAGTGGCTCAACAGCCATGTAACAAGAGTTGAAACTATAGGAGAGGCGCAAAGGGTTCTCTCAGAGAAGAAAGGAATTATAGAGTTGCCATGGTGTGGTAGGGAAAGCTGTGGGCTTAAACTTGAGGAACTCGTTGATGCAGGTGTTCTAGGTTCTCCTCTTGAGAAGCCTGAGTGGACTAAGGGGAAGAAGTGCCCAGTTTGTGGCCGATCTGCTGTGACAAGTATAAGGCTCGCAAAGAAGTACTAGGCTTGCCTCTTTTGTTAAGGAATAACTCTAGCGCCTCTCTTACAGCCTCACCGATACTGTTGTATCCTTTGCGTTTAGCTATTTCTTCGAGAAGCTCTGCCTCCTTCTCTGATAGCGCTATAGCAACTAGTACATCTCCCATACTAGCCCCCAATTAGCATTAATTAAGGTGTAAAGGTATAAGAGGCTGGCCTACCTAAACCTGACAGGCAGATATGTTGACGTAGCCATGTAAATAAGTAATACTCCTACTTATCTTCTTCTTCATAGGTGTTATTGTATAACAGACAATTAGCTTTACAAGCCTAATTCACGTCAAAACTGGCTAGTTTTGTAGAGTCAGCTGCCTGGCCCCGCTCACCGGCACACAACAAGGGAGGCCTCGCCGCTTTTAACCCTCATCAACCACCAAAGTTTTCTATGTCCTCTAGCACCCATTTAACTCTACTCTAGCCTTCTTAGCGAGTATAATATGGTATTAATGTATGCAGCCACAGTTGAGGCAAGATAACTCCTACATCCTACCCTTACAATTTTATCAGACAATTCTGCAAGAACCCCTGGAGGATCTACACGTGTACCGATTATAAATAGATAGTTTTTTCCTCCCTCAATAGTCTTCATAGAACTTCCTGACTCAGCCAAGAATACAACCTTGTACATGTTTCGAAGCCTCCTAATAAGTGCAAAGAGATTAACATGTTTAAACACAGGGCAACCTTGACCTTTAAGAGAATCCAATAATAGTTTTGCTGAATCATGTTCGTAACTCATACTACTAGGTAAACATCTACGCGTAAAAAGTACACAATCACCCTCACCATCACCCTCATCTAGGAAAAGAATTGAACTACTATTCTCTTCTAACTTCCCTGTAGGATAAAGTGATGCCAGTAGGAGCCTAGCAACAATGTCTAGTCTCCCATAGTTAACAAGCCCTTTCCACTTGCGTGGCAGAGAATTGCTCGGCTTTTCGGCATAGTAGAGCCAGAGTACTTGAGGCTTTAAAACTAGAAGAGTATCCACAATCTCTTTGAGGGATTTCGTCGTATCCAATTCTGAGAGTCACCACAGCCTCAATTGTTATTATATTAGGGACAAGTAGTATTGAGGAGTTTTAATCGTATTTGCAGCATTAACGCTAGGCATGAATGTCGTTCATAAAAGAGTAGAGTTACTAAGGTGAGCTACTAGGGGCTATCCAAGTATACTATGGTAAAATCTTAGGGTATACTATACTGTGCATATGCGTACATATTGGTTAGATTTGAGGTGCGCTAGGAGCCTTTCTCTCCTCTTCTGGTCTAACCTTGACTATGCCGTAGTGTACAGCGCAGCTTACACAGTAGCATTTCTCTACAGGATACCTCATTATTATTGCACCCTTCTTCTCAAGCTCTCTAGCCAGTTGAGGATCTATAGGTGAATACCATTTCGTGACACATATGGCCTTATCTCTTGGTATTATTCTCCCACAGTTATCACATTGTACTGTTTTTGTATGACCTTTTGCTCCCTTATGTCTGCCCCTATTTTGCCTCTTCTTAGGCATGCCTGTGCCCCAGTGAAGCATACGCATTGGTGGCCACTATTTAAGCTACTGTTCTCGAATCGTCTAGTTATAGGCTGTAGGGCTAAGCCCTGATGGGCTGTCTAGCCACATAGGAAGCTATGGAGATAATAGTGTTAAACTGGGACATACATATGTGACATGGTGAAAGCTAGGTATTAGGATAGCTTATAGGGTGTACTCAGTCATGCCGGATGATAGGTGTGGCAGACTAAAGAGCTTCAAGGATCCAGTACATGGATATTGTGATTTATGCCATAGAGTTGCTGAGGTTGTCGATTCTTGGCCTATGCAGAGGCTTAGAAACATTAAGCAGACTGCCTTTGCTTATCTAGTGTACCACGGAATGGAGCATAGCCGGTTCAATCATAGCATAGGTGTTGCGCACTTAGCGCGTGAAGTATTAAGTTTTCTTGCAGGTAATACACGCTTATACTATCCAAGTGCTGCTGGCGATGAACTCGCGAATACGCTGCTGAATTCTCTCGAAATATTTCAATTAGCAGCTCTCATGCATGATGTAGGGCACTTACCGTTTAGTCATGCGAGTGAAGTTGGTATAACAGAGGCAAGACAATTATTCCAGGTTAGTGGCTTCGAGAAACTCCCATTACGTCATGAGGCCTATACTTATAGCCTGATAGACATTGTGGCTGAATTCGCTGAAGAACAAGGTATAAGCCCGGTACTCACAGATAGTGTTGCAAGTGACTTAAGAGCCCTCCTACAAGGCTTCGATTCTGGTGCACGGCTCGCCTCGGCTTGGTGCTCATCTAGTGTGTTGAACAAATTGCTCGTGGGAGGCCTTGACATAGATAGGATGGACTACCTTATTAGGGACAGTGTTTACGCAGGTGTGCGCTATGGTGTTTTTGACGTTGATAGGCTTGCAAGAGTTCTTGTGGCTGTTCCACTAATGATAGGGCCAAGGAATGAACTCGAGAGGGAGAGATCTTGTAGTATTGCAGTACTAGATAAGGGTGTAAGCATTCTTGAAAGCTTCCTCTTGGCACGTTTCTACATGTTTAGTGAAGTCTATCTTCATAGAGTAGTAGAAGCATACAATTCCTTGTATGCGAGACTCTTTGCTCTACTAGTAAGAGATGGCATTATAACAGTACTTGGTGGTGGAGGAAGTATTGAAGTGCCTACACCTTACGACATAGAGAAAAAATCTCTTGACGCAATTAATGCTTGGAGGGATCTTGATGATAACACAATAACAATGCTCATAAGGCGTGTAGCAGCAGGAGAGATAAGAGGTGCTAGTGCAGAGGCTAAAGAGCTGGCTAGCCGCTTGGTAGAAAGAAGGCACCCAAGACTCTACAAGGTAGTCGAGAGCCGCCGGCTCTGGGCTAGCTACCAAGCATTTCTCTCTGGAGCAGAGATAGATAAATCCCTTAAGAGCATATTCGAGGAGGTAGCAGACCTTCAGCGCGAAAAACCACTATTAATGGTTCGGCCTTTACGTGTAGACCTTGTAAGCCTTAGTGGTATAGGAATCTATGATAGAGCAAAGGGTGACGTTGTATCATTTGAGGAGGGGTTAGGAGATCCTGGGCTTGACCGATTGAGAAAACTTGCCGAACTAGGGTTATACCGTATAGCTGTATTTGCAACCAAGGATTATATAGATCTAGCTAAGCGTGCAACTAAACTGTTGCACGATGCATTACAGCTTATTAGAGAAGCTAGAAGAAGATAGCCGGCAAGACTAATGCTAAATTGATTAGTTCCTTAATCTAAGGCTTTCCATTACTAACTAAGTATATCTTATCTCCTCTCCTTACAACTACGCCGGCTTCCTCAAGTATGCGTAAGGCCTCCTCAGCCTCTGGGCTCCAGACCCTACCTGCTGGGCTCTTGTAGAGCCTCATTACAACCTTCTTGCTACCACCTCTAACATACCTTTTCCACACTTCTTGTAAGACGTCTTCTAGCCTCGCACTTCCCCCGAGTTCTCTCAAGGTACTCTCTATGGCTTTTTCTAATGATACATACTTTGTTTTCTCCTCAAGTCTCAAGCGTTAACCCCCTCCAAGTGAATAGTGCACGGTAACACTATCTAAGCCAAAGGGGCTAGAGGGAGGGTGGTAGACGGTACTATACGAGTATTACTTCTCGCAAAGTAGAAACTGTAGAACACGTGACCTTAGATACACTAGCGTAGTTGAGAATATTACTTAGTCTTTGGTCTGAAGAGTAGAGTAAAGAGCTCTATTATCGGGGGTGTCAAAAATAAGACTTTATGGTAAGTAGAGAGAATAGTGTGCTTAGAACCTTACTGCTAACTGGTCTAGGAATCTTAGCCTCTTTGGTATTGGTGGATGACTACTTAGCACCTCTTGCATAGGATCAACTTCGCTCCGTTTAATACGCTCTATTACGACGTCAATGTCGCCATAGCCTCTCCATACTCCTCTATAGAATGGTGATGCAACAGCCTCTGTTAGCGCATATATGAAGAGTGACCTCAAGCTACTCTTCTCAACTTCTACTTTCGACGGTGTAGACGTGTAGTAGAGGTGGATACGTGTTAGGGCACGCTGCATAGGCCTTACTCCTGCAATTCTGGCGCCATGAGCGTCAGCATAGTATTCTCTAAGCCTGCTAAACGCTAATACTGCTACTTGCATAATAAAGCTTAGCACTACTCCTACGAGGCCTAATGCAGCAAGGTAGAGGCCTCCGCCGCGTTCGTCACGGTCTCTACTACCTAGGCCGCCGAGGAGCCCAAGGCGTATCATTGTTACGCCGAGGTAGTAGAGTAGGCTTGGTATCAGGCCGAGTAACAGTATTATAACCATGTCACGGTGTTTGTGGTGGCCTATCTCATGGCCTATAACGGCTTCTAGCTCATCCTCTGGCAGCATCTCGTAGAGTGTACGGGTGACTGCCACGTATCGTCCTGCCAAGATGTTACCGTAAGCAAAAGCGTTTGGAGGCCCGTCAACGACAACTGCCTTGGGAGGCTTTATACCAGACTTAGCAGCTACGCGGTCAACAATTCTCTGTAGCTCAGGGTCTGGCCTAGCGTTGTATCCTATGTTTATAAGCCAAGGGGCCATTATGTAACTTATCAAGTTTAATACTAGGAAGAACCCAAGCATAAACCCTAGCGGCAGCTGGTAGCCGAAGCTCTGGGCAGCACTATACAAGCCATATATCGCTAATGCGCCCCCAACAACAACTAGGGCAGCTGTCAAGAGCATTGAAGTGTAGAGGCTAAACCTGCCAGCCAGCCGTGAAGCAGCCTTAGGCGCGACTTTAGCAGCAAACACTAGTAGAGCGATCCACCCAACAATATAGGCTAGCATTAGCGCTATCATTGTTAGCGGGTCATAGAAGAATAGCCATGGAGATGCTATAGGCATACTACGCTACACCCTATGAAGCCTACAACTCTTCGGCACACCCTTTTTAACATTTCACCAGAGTGAATGCATAGAGTCAGTTTACCCGCCTATCTCCTGTTTCCTTTTGGTCGCTCTCTTCTTACCCAAGACTATAGCGATGTGTAGAGGCGCGTAGAGGCTTAGCCCGATAACTAGCATGCCTATACCACTAGGGTCTGGTGACACTATAGCACCCAGAATCATAGTGCCAAGGAATATGTACTTCATAGTCTGTGTGGTGAAGAACTCGGGGTCCAATATACCGTAAGCCAATAAGAGGTAGATTACTACTGGGAGCTCGAAAAGCGCGCCAAATACAAGTCCAAGCTTAAGAGTAAACGATACAACTTCACCAATACTAACAGTTATGGGTATAGATGCTAACTCAACAACCTTTTTGCTAGAACCTAGGAGAGTGAGTGGTACAACCTTAACTAGGATAGGGCTGAAGGGCAGAATATTGATTATCAACGTGATAGATGGCTGCTGCTCACCTCCACTCTGCAGGTACACGAATGGGGATGGCCCAGTCTTATAGGCTTCAGGAATGTATAGCGGGTAGAGTTTCAGCATCATAAGCTGTATAAGTGGTGCAACCAGGTACATGCCAAAGAACACGCCAACAATGAAGGACGAAACAAACAAGGACAAATACCTCTTCGCAAAAGCCTTCTCATGGGGGTAGAGTGCTGGCTCGACATAAGCCCATATCTCTCTTGCTATTATAGGCGAAGAACCTATAAGACCCAAGAGTAGAACAGCCTGAGCAAGAATGTTTATTGACTCAAAGGAAGACATTGGAATAGGCATAATCCTGTAAATCTTGCCATCAAAAGCTTCTACAAAAGGTGGGACAACATGCTGAAAGATGAGCATGGGGAGTTTAGTGACTAAAGGAGCATAGAGGAGTTCGCCCTTGCCAGCAGGGATTAATGAGAGTATGCCAGCAGACACGAAGAAAGCAATAACGATACGTCGCAGTCTAATAGCAAGCTCCTCAATGTGCTCCCATAAGCTTGCCTCTCTGTCAACACTACTCTCACTCATCATCTAGCAGCCTCGAATACTACACTGATAGACTAGGCAAAAATAGTAGTAGTCCTGACTCGAGTAGTCTACACTCAGTAGCACTATTATGAACACAAGATGCTTGCCAATCATGGAGTAAAAGTCCAAGAAAACCGTTAGCTATGTTATTTAAACCTTAAGCATAACTAGACCTAGCCTCAATACATGCTAATAGTATATTGCTCTAGTTTACTTGGATACGCTACTTTGTATCACTTGTCTTGATCTTAATCTCCTCCAAGAGTCCTTTCTTCTTTGCTTCACTTATAATCTCAGCTATAAGATCATCACGCTCCTTCTTATCTACGTCCTTAATTCCGAGCTTTTCAGCAAGCTTACGTAAAGTCTCTTCGTCAACACCTTCCAAGCTTTTCCTACTCTCCTTTTCTCTCACACTTTCTGTCAAGCCCTGGCTTGCTCTTCTAAATTCATAGATAGCTTGTCCTAGCCCTCTCGCGAGCTGTGGAAGCTTTGTTGGCCCAAATATTAAGAGTATTATAAGGAATATTAGTACCCACTCCATCCCCTGAAAGGACCCAAAAACCATTACTTTGCCGCCTCCTCCACAACCAAAGAAAGACTAGAACACAGTATAATAACATTATCTCCAAAAATCTAAGAAATAATGATTTGTAATTTAGCCTTGAGAGTAAAACATAAGAGAAGGCATAATCTATGCTTCAATAGGCCCTGGCGACTCCGCGGCGTCCCCGCGGTAGGTATTGTATGAGCCGGGGCGCCTTGCGGCCGCCTCAAATCCAACTTCTTCATAGACTCCTTTTCTAAAGCATGAGCATGCTATGTTCATAGCTTGTTTTAGTGCATATTAGGGCTAATAGTTAGTGGCTGTGTGGTGTAATGGCTTGATGGGAAGACCTAGCCGGAAAGGATTTAGAGAACTTTGCCGAGGCAAACGTTTTGTTTTTGGGCAAACAATAGCCACAGTCAAGGGTCGAGAGCAACTCTTTGACACACTACTCCACCCAGGTGCTGTAGCTATTGTAGCCATAGATGATACTGGAATGATTCTTCTTGAAAAACAATATAGGCCTATTATAGACAAGTGGCTATACGAGGTCCCGGCAGGCACCCTAGAGAATGGTGAAGATCCTGTCAAGGCTGCTAGACGTGAACTCTTAGAGGAGACTGGGTATGAGCCTCAGAAGCTCTGCCACATTGCAAGTTTCTATCCAAGCCCAGGGATTTCGACAGAGCTTATACACGTGTATATTGCAAGAGACCTAGTATATAGGGGCGAACAATTAGAAGAAGACGAACTCATAGAGACCACATGGATTCAAGCAGAAAAGGCTATTGACATGATTTGGAGAGGCGAAATAGTTGATGGTAAGACTATAATAGCATTACTTGCAGCGAAAAACTTTGGGTATAAGTGCCCCTTAATTTAGCTATCCAGTGTCTAGGGTAAGCTTCCATCCCCTACTTGGGCCAGCATAGTAGATATAGCCCTCGCTCCTCAGTACACGAAATAGTCTAGCAAACTTTCCTAGACGCGTCTCAGCCTCAAACTCATCACTTACGCCACGTAGCTTTGATAGTGTCGAGGTGAACTCCTCTAGAGCTTGCGGATCCAGTATAAGAAGTGTGCCAGAAACATTCCTGACAATATAGCCTTTACCCTCCAGAATACTTATATCGAGTTGAGACCGGACTTCAGCAGGAAGCTCATCAGCAAGCACAAAGCCTGCATCCCTTATTTTCTCCTTAAGTACATGCAACCAACGTGGATCTTTTTGTCGCCCTGTCTCCCTCTCCCTTGAGGAAGCACAGTATTCTCTTATTACACTAGCAAGTGCAGCTGCAATAGTCTTAGCGAATTCCTCCATGAAACTCCTAGAAAATATTGATCCCTCTTCAGAACCTCTTTTCTCTAGCTTCTCTTCAATCTGTGCTAGTCTACGCTCAATTTGCTCAAGTCTCGCTACAACATCCTCAAAAGCATTGTCAGACTTTAGCACACTAGTACCGTGCTGACTTTCTAGTGCTTTTGATACAGCCTCCTCTACAAGCCTCTTTATTAATGAATCTACATCAATAGAGCCAGCTCTGACGCTGTCACCCAGCCTCTTAATGTAGTCATCTATCCGTCTTACCCTCGCCATACCCATCTACTCCTCATTGAAGTATAGGTTATTAGTACGGCGATAAGTCCGTTGATTAGTGAAAGTTTATGTAAAGTCATTTAGCATACAAAAAGAACTCTTCTCCAAAGAACTTCTATGTGATACTACTAGAATAATGTTTCTATGGTAGTAAAGCACTAGCAATTAGGGAAGTACAGTAGAGGTATAAAACTGTATAGTGTGTTAACGAGCTTTCAGCCAAGCACTATTGTTTAAGCAGGCTGGCAACAATTGTTTTGAAGAAGTTTGCATCTCTAAAGCCTATCACATAGTATGCTATATTGCTGCCTTCGCGCCATATGATGAAACTAGGTGTCCCAGTTAAGCCTCTTGAGAGAGCCTCTTGTGTGCTCTTTTCGACTACTTGTTTAGCCCATTCACATTCGCTGTACTTAATTCCAAGCTCTTGTTCTAGCTGTCTCGCGAGCTTTTCGTAGCCAGAGGTTAGGAGTGAAGTATTGCTAGTCTGTTGGTATTCACTCATGAGTTTCTCAAACCACGTGTAAACCTTCTTTACATAGCCTAGGTATGCTTCTCCATCGCCGGTCCTATTATAGTAGCAATAGAGTAGTGTGTGAAGTTTCTCAACCTCTCTATGAACTATTAAATCCATTATGTGTAATGTCACTTTGCCATCGCTAATCATCTTGTCAATCTCAGGCATTACTTCACGGTAGAATCTTGCACAGTATGGACATGCAAAATCCTCGAATATAACAATGTGGACTGGCCCACTACCTATCGAAGGGTGGCCACTGACGTCTATAGCTCCATTAATTATTTCGAAAGCTCTTGTGAGACCTTGGCTAGTGAAGACGTAGAGTATAGTTTTCTTAAGATCCTTATCCTCTAGACTATAATAGTTGTCTGCGATGCGCACAATGCCCTCCGTGCCGTATGCAAGGTCTTCTTGGCTATAAGCTACAACCATGGGTCTCACATCGATGTTGACTCCTATAGCCTCGGCCTCTTCAATGCTCATCTCTTTTACGTCCTTTATCTTTGCCGCGAAGAGGGCAGCAAGCATATCCATGACTCTTTTATTCTCTTTCAATCTTTCTATATTCACTCTAGTCTCGGGAATCGAGCCTTGGACAACTACAAGAGTAGCCTCAACATTGTACGTAGGTGTTGGAAGTGCAGTATTAATGGCTACTTGGTAGGCAAAGACTGAAACTACGTCATATCGTACTGGGTGAAAACCCTTGATATCGATATCGTAACTAATAATCTTTGCTAAACGCTCACTGACATTATCTGCTCTAATCAGTATTGCTGGTAAAACACGAAGCTCTGCTTGAAGCTTGTCAGCTGAAACACTACAATACATTGTGTCCGCCGGCAAGTCTGAAGAAAGCTGGTTACGCAACAACTTAACAAGCTGCTCAGCAAGCCTCTCTTGGCCAGGCCCATATACTACTGCTAATGCAGGCCCTTTCCCGCACGCCTCAAGACCGCTTGATCCTGTGAAGGTAGTAGTGGTATTGTTTTTACTAGCTTCATCCTTGTGTGGAAGATAATATATGGCTACTAGTGATACTACAGCTATAAGAAGGACAGCTAGTAATATATAAGTTTTCTTAGCCAAGCTTAAGCCACCATAGCTAATCTTTCTCGAAACTACACGTGTAGCCTGCTGGGTTAATATGTTAAGGGGCCAACTATAAAGGCCACGATTGTAGGTGAGGATAAAGTCTAGTATGACTGTAGTAGGCTAAACTAGAATTAGAATGCTTGGGTGGCCGTGTATTGGGTGTTTCTGAGCCCTGGGCAGAGGTTATACGCCACGAAGCGGCTAGGAGAATAGTTAAGTTCCTCCGCTACCACTGGGCCTTAAACCACGCACTAGCCCTCATGCACTGGGATCTAGAGACCTACATGCCTCGCGAAGGTGTGAAAGACCGCTCTATAGCTATTGAAGAACTTTCAGCAGAGGTACACCGTATTGAACGAAGTGATGAACTAGCACGGCTTGTTGAAGAAGCAGGAAAACATCTTGATGAAATGAATGATTATGAGCGTGGCTTAGTACGCGTTGTAGCTAGGCGTGTCAGGATAGCACGTTCAATACCAGAAGACCTAGTACGTAGAAAAGCTAGAGTCACAAGTGAGGCTACCGTTGTATGGGCTAAGGCCAAGAAAGAATCTAACTTCGCCTTGTTCAAGCCCTACTTGAAGCAGATAGTAGAAATTGAAAGAGTTATAGCAGAAAAGCTAGGCTACGAAGAACACCCCTACGATGCCCTACTAGACCTCTACGAAGAAGGACTGCGCACAAAAGACGTAGAGAAAATATTCTCAATACTCGTGCCAGAGACGAAGAGAATACTAGAGAAAATAATGAGTGACGAATTCTACCCCCAGAAGCACCCCCTAGAAGAAGCGCGATACGAGAAAGCAAAAGCACAAAAACTAGTCAAGACGATTCTTGACTACCTCGAATGGCCATGGAATCGTGGTAGGTTTGACGAGTCACCACACCCCTTCACAATAGACATGGGCGTCTACGATGTACGCATAACAGTGAGATACGAAGGCTACGACATCAAAAGAGTAGTATACTCAACTATGCACGAATACGGCCACGCACTCTACGAACTCCAGCAGGACCCCCGCCTCGACCAAACACCACTAGCTGGCGGGGCCAGCTTAGGTGTGCACGAGAGCCAGTCAAGATTCTGGGAGAACATCATAGGGCGTAGCCCATGGTTTACACCAACACTAAAAAAGATGCTTGACGAAACCGTGGGACTAACCAAGGATGTAGATGTCGTAGACCTATACAGGTACGTTAACACTGTACGGCCAAGCCTAATAAGAGTTGACGCAGACGAGGTGACATACAATCTACACATATACCTCCGCTTTGACATAGAGAGAAAGCTGATAGAGGAGAGCCTCAGCGTGAACGAAGTCCCAGAAGCATGGAATCAATACATGGAGAAACTACTAGGTGTAAAACCGAGAAACGACGCGGAAGGCGTGCTCCAAGATATACACTGGAGCCATGGCAGCATAGGCTACTTCCCAACATACACTCTAGGAAACGTAGTAGCAGCAATGATCTGGAAAACTCTTGGTGGTTCAAGCTCAGAACTAATCACATCGCTAAGACTCAAAGACATCAGAGAATGGCTCCACGAGAAGATGCACGTGTGGGGCAAGACTTACCCACCAAAAGAACTAGTCAGCAAGGTTACAGGAAGAGAACTAGACCCAACAGCACTAGTAGAATACCTAGAATGGAAATATACACGCTTGCCAGACAAAATAGAGGAAGTAATCAGCAGATAAGAAGCATTGGGGAGATGAGAGGAACCCCCTACTGCCTGCACTTCCCCCTCATTTCCTCTATTTTCGAGGCCAAAAACTTCATGTCCTTAACACCCTCAACCTTCTCCTCAAACACCTTCTCGCCATTCTTCAAACACACGAATAACGTTGTTGGAGAAGCCTTCACGTTATACTCCTTGAAACTATTTCTAGCAGCCTCAGAGAAGCACTTGTGTGTAAACCACTCACACAACACTACAACAAACTCGACATCCTCAAGCTTCCATCCAAGAAGCTCAACATAAGGATACCATATCGTATCATAAGCCTTACAAGCTGGACAACGTGTATTACCAAAATACACGACATACAACCCATCCTTCTCGGGCTTGAATGGGCCACCACTCGTCTGAGTCAGCACCCACGCTTTCTTCTCCTTATTATAAACGTAGACACCGTGAGGAGAAGAAGAATCAATAACCTTAAACTCCTTACCCGGCTCAGCCTCTGCTACAAACGTCTCCTCTTCTTCGTCCCTACTATGCCTAATAAGCTTCTTTACAAGCGCATCAATCAGCCGCTCAAGCTCCTTGTCTCCAGGCATACTCTATAACCCCACATACAACAAAGCCTTAAAGAAAAGCCCTAAATAGGATTTTACCGGAATAAAACTAGACCAGCGTCCTGTTTTAGCGGAACTCGGTAGGGTTGACCTTGTAAGATCTGCAGATTGACAGCATAGAGTCCTAGCTCAGTATCACTTATCTTAACTATTTTTATTGTGGATAAAATGATTGCTAAAAATTGCTAGTTTTGGTACCGTATGAGGTGTTATTCACTTTACTAATGCCTAAAATTTTGATCCATTCATTTCTCTCAACTAGTTTTCTAAGCCTTCTCTCATGCAGTTTTAAAGGTTTTCTTAACCATGAGGGCAACTTTTCGAGGTGTCTACCACAAATGTAGCCCCTATTAATGAGTTCATTCTGGCACCACTCAACAAATCCTTCCCAGCTGCCTTTACCGCCTAATATGTATAGGTAGTATACGTATTCATGTAACGTGGGTCTATACAAGGGAGGCGACTCTCCCTTCTCAGTAGTGCCAATCAGCCATAGTCCACAAGAGTCTCTCCCTGGTCTCCATGAAGTCGCGTAAGTGTAGAGCCACCCGTCCTTGCATGGCGAATAATGCTTAAGGTATAATTGTGCTAGACTCCTAAGACTCAAGTGCATTGCGTCTCTCCAGCCTCTGTAAGGATGATATAAGGGCTCACGTCCTTGTTCCTCGCGTAGCTGGTAAGGCTCCCACCTAAAAGAGCTATGGTTTAAGCCCATCATCTTATAGAGGGCTGTGAGCCCTTTCCATGTCTCGCGCAGACTCTCACCAATAAGAGCCCATGCCCCTCTTGCTAGTGCATCTTCTGCAAGCCTTAGACTCCACTCCTCAAGCCCCGGTAGTAGTGGCTGAATTCGTGCAACAACTGGAATATTGTGCTTAGAAAGATACTTCAGCGCTTCAAGCCTCAAGTAAACTGTTGGTGACCTAGGCTCTACTAGCCTGTCAAACCCTGGTGGAGTAAGTGTTACTTGTACAAGGATAAGACCGCGATCCGCTAAACTACCCAATAACCCTAAAATTTCAGGGTTTGTAATAGCAGGGCTCCGTGTGTTAAGCACGATAGGAACACCGTATTTCCCAGCTAGCTGGAGAGTCTTCAATATAGCACCAAACAGTACTCCTTTACGCTTCTCCTGTAGGGGGTCTGATAGTGTTGAAAGCCTAAACCACGGCCTGGGCTCGATCTTAGAGGCTTTCCTAAACAACTTCTCAACAAAGCGTAGCCATCCATGCTTCACTTTTGGGGTTCCAGGGCTACCACGGTACCATCTGGCATAACAGTACATACAAGCGTAACTACACGTAGTAAAAGGCTCTAATCGGAATACGGAGTAACAGAGTCCACTAATGTAGCTACTAGGCTTAATAGTATACTCCATCCATTCAACCATGACTCAGCAAGACCCAAAAAACCAGGTAGGATGCTGGTCCAGTTTTAATGTAATTAATAAGAAGGGATAGTGGAAGATTTCTATTGTGGCCATAGGAGAGTCTTAGAGAGTTGTTATAGTGAGTATTTTATCTGAGGTTTTATCCTCAAAAGTGTGGGTGTATGAGAAGCAGCGTGTATTACTAGCATTAATATTACTGTATAGCTACAAGACCCTTCTCTGCAAGCCGGTAGAGCGCTTGTAACACAGTGCTTTTGTCAACATTGTACTTTGCTGTAAAGTCTCTTATGTCAAGATAGCCGTTGTGCTCGCGTATATAGCTTAGTACTAGATTTTCGACCTCTTCTATTGCAGGTCTACGGTGCGAGAACGCTCTTCTTGGAGTTCCAATGGGTATTGCTACAGGCTCTCTCAATGCCTTTGTCGGAATTACTGGTGCTACTGGCGGCTCTGGGAACTCCTCTTTTATCTTCTCTTCAGCCTTCTTCAGTGCTTCGTCCAGTATCTTCATGGCTTCGTTGCTTACTATTGCTGGGTCAAGCTCGCCTACAGCCTCAACGCTTGTCTCTACTATTAGGCTCCTGGCACTCCTTGAGATCTCGTCAAATGCTAGGTTTAGGTTGGGGTACACCGCCACTATCTGGTCTTTAACGCCCTCCAGTGCTGTTCCAAACGCCATTAGTACTCTGCCTAGCTCGCGTGTGTCTCTTACAGTCTTTAGCCTCTCCTTGGTCATTAGTATAAGATTCTCGATAGCCACTATCATCTTGAGAATGTTCTTAATCTGGCTAACCTCGCCAGCATATATGGTTGCGCGGCTCCTCTCGCCACGGCGTAGTAGTGTTATTATCTTCTCGAATAGTTCACGGCTCCTCTGCTCAAACCTATACCTAAGCTCTGCTACGCGGTCCTCTATTATCTCTAACTTTATTATTGTATGCTCTATCTTCTCTCCTAGATCCTCTTGTTGGCTACCACTATTGAAGCCTAAAACGTTAAGTAAGCGTGAAATCACAGAGACGGGCATGTCTCTACACCCCTCTATGCCTTGTAACCGGGTAGTTGCGGTAACCCCGTACAAGGTATGGTATGCTTGGTAGCCTACTACGCCCTCGACCTTAATGTCACCCGAGTCACACCGACAACTGGAAGTGTTGATGGATAGATTATGGTGTTACGTGATATAGCATCGTTCATACTGGTGTATCACCGTTATGTATTACGTATTGTCGTCCATGCACCACTAACTGATAATACCATGCCCAGTACAGTTAAGACCTTGGGCTCTTCACCTAGCACAAGCCAGGCTAGAAGCGAAGCACCATATGGTTCTAGGAGTGCTACAATAGTAACAACAGATGCAGGGTAAAAGGCAAGTGCATAATTTAGCATACTGTGCCCCAGAAGCATTGGTATTAGTCCAAGCATCACGAGGTACGGTATACTCTTTCGTGGTGGTTCCCAAAAAGCTACGCCAAATATAAGTGATAGCAGGAGCAGTGCTAGTGCAGCAGAACCATAAGCTACTAGCGTGTACTGCAGTGTTGTTAGTCCACTAACGCGTAGACGTCGGCCAAAGATGAAGTATGCTGAGGCCATTACGGCGGCTGAGAAACTGAGGAGTGCACCATAAAGTGTTGCGCCAGCCCAGGGCGTCGATAAGACAAGAACGCCAAGAAACCCGAGGACAACGCCAAACAAGACTTTTCCGGGCTTTTTAACTTCACCGCGAAGAACCTCGTAGAGTGCAGTGATAACTGGGTACGAAACTACTATACCAGTAGAAGATGCGACACTCATGTGTCTAAGACTCTCAAGCCACAATGCTAAGTGAGCAGCTAAGAATAATCCGCTAGTAGCAGCCTTAGTTAAATCAGAGAATCCTGGCATCCTCTGTCTCTTGGCAACTAATAGTAAGAACGTTACAATAGCGCCTATAGACAATCTCCACGTAGCAGCTGTAACACCATCTACGTTAGCAAGCCTAGCTAGGGGGGCAGCAGATGATATCCCCAAAAGAGCTAGTAACAGCGCTAAGGGTGGCGGTACAACAAGCTTTGAGCGGGTGAACAAGCTGCTACCCCCATTGAAGCTACCGCTATGATACACGTGTTCCTGTTATCACAATTGTTAAAAGGTTTAACCATAATCTCTGCATTTATTAGTGTGTATACACCAGCTATTCTCTTATCGGGAGAAGCCAGGAAGAACTTGGAGAGGGTATAGTGAGGGGTGACAAGGCAGAGTTGAAGGTTGCAATACCCTTTAACGAGGCACTTCTCGGTGACAAGAAACGCGTGGGACTGGATGCATACTTTTGGCCCAGTCTAGTCAAGCGCTACCGTGTAGTACTACTGGTCCATCCTGCTGAGAAACTCTATGAAGAGCCTCCAAGAGGTATTCATAGGCTTAGACCACGTATAAGCATAAATGAACAAATAAAAGATCTATATATAGTCTCAAGGCTTGTTGTTGAAGGTAGAGCTAAAGGCCCAAGACTAGGGCTAACAGAAAGGCTTATGATGCTTTTTGCCCCATGGCTTGTCATGTACCGTCTCAAAAACGAGAATGTAATTGTCCCAGAAGAAGTCCAAGCCAAAGGACTCGCCGAGTACATACTAAGAGAGGGGCTCCAGCCTACTGGGAAAATCTTATGGATGGTCTTTGAAGAAACAAATGACGAGCGCATACTAATGCCAGAAGACGAGTCTATGGCTAACATATATAGCGTTCTTGCAGAAAGAGATGACGGCTATCGGAGAGAAGCACAAGAAGCCATTAGGACTGCTCAGAGAGAAGACTTCATAATATAGCATAACTAATATCAAGTTCATGAACCAGGGACTAGTGCCCCTGATATTAACATAAAATAGAGTGAGTAACTATAGCCAATATTATGTGGAGAGGGCATGTGGACATGTAGCAAAGCCGAGACCCCTACCTCTCTGCCCCGGGGAGGGGTAGGGGGTTCCACTGTGAGGAATGGGGCTGCTGACCGAACCCTCTCCTCTCAAGCTACCTTGGACCCCAAATGATGAGTGTGCCGGGAATTCTTTTAATTCGATCCAGACCCCTAGCTGCCATCATGGGTGCTTGAACCAGAATGACTAGTAAGGCTAGCACTCTTAGGAGCATAGTTGCTCTCGTAGCTAAAGACTTTACAGTGGATATGCGTAGGCGCATAGAGTCTGGCTCAACTCTCATCTTTGCTGTTGCTGCTGGCGTACTTGTCGCATACCTTATGGGCGGAGTTGCAGGAATAACTCCTGCTGCTATGGCTGTATCAGTATCACTAGTACTACTCTTCTTAGCTGTGTATAGTAGTCTTGCTGGGTTTGTGCGCGAAGCAGAAAAGGGTACACTTGACGGCTTAAGGCTTGCCCCAATAGGCCCTGAGGCACTGTATGTTGCCAAGCTGGTCTACTCATATGTCCTGCTCGTAGTAAACGCGGTAGCCTATAGTTTCACAGTAGCACTCTTTGGCGGCGCGTGGGAAGCAGTCTCTCCTTATGCTCTTGCAGCCATTCTTCTCGCCTCACTCTATCTGGCCTCACTATCCAGCTTTACTTCGGCAATACTCGTCTTTAGTGAGGCTCGTGGCGTGTTAATGCCAGTAATGATACTCGTGCTAAGTCTTCCCTACATACAGCTCGCGGGCCCAATCCTAGTAGGGATATATAGCGGGAGAACACTCATATCAAACCTGCTGCTACTAGCACTAGGTGATGCAGGATTCCTCATAATAGTACTCTGGCTGTCGCGCTTCATACTAGAGACAGTATAACCAGGCTAGCTCCTAGAAGCAGGGTGTGTTACTCTTGAAAGACCCCTATAGGGCTACTCATTTAGCGGACTGCAAAGAGAATAGTAGAGCACAGGTGCAAGAGGCTTGGCAAAAAGTGGAGCAAAGATATATGTTCTTCTAATAGTGCTAATAATTGTAGACGCTTCCCTTGCCATGTATGCTGCACTAAAAGCACCATATCCATTATCAGTCACATTGGGAGCACCGACTGCATATCTCAACATATACCTCCACATCCCGATGGCTTGGGGAAGCTACCTTCTCTACACAGGAGCACTTATATCAGCAATACTCTATCTTGCGCGTGGACGCGAGAAATACGATATCTTGACATTTGCATTCATAGTCCTGGCGACAGTATATGCTGTATTCACGCTCATCAGCGGTATGGCGTGGGCTAGTGAGTCATGGGGTGCCGCGTGGTCCTGGGATCCCCGCGAGACAGGTGTATTACTGCTGCTTCTAGCATACCTAGTATACTTTGCATTGAGGAGTAGTATACCAGACCCCGATCGTGCAGCAACACTAAGCTCTGTCTACGCAGTAGCAGCCTACTCTATGGTCCCAATAAGCTTCATAGCCCCAAGGCTGGCCGGAAGCCTACACCCCACGCCGAAGGAGTTTGGAGGATTTATGGGCAGGCCCGAGGTAATGTCAATATTTGGCCCGCGAATACTTCTTGCCTCAGTCATAGCACTATTGCTCGTCTATATAAGCTACAAGCTTTATCGCGGTGAATTGGAGGCGCCGAAGTGGCTCAAGTACTTTGGCGTCCTCCTCATAGTCTTTGGCATACTTGCTGGATCATACCTCGCCAAACCATATCTTGAAGGCTGTGCTGACAGAGTAGTAGATGCCAGGCTCGTAGATGGTATGATAGCGGCGCTGAGACTAGCTGATAAGGGCCTCATAGAGTTTAGTACACCAGTTAAATCTCCTATAACGCCTCCAAGACTTGAGACAGGAAAACCATCCATTATAGGACACATAGTATGCGTCAAGACTAATGGTGTAGAGATAGTTAGGCATTGGAGCGTAGCATTCAACTATGCAGCCTACACACTCATACTGGGAACGATAATAGTGTACCTATCACGGCAGAAACCTAAGAGCCCAGAGAGAGGCTAGGGTCTCGCAAAGAAGGCTAAAAGGCTAAGGATATCCTATCTAGCCACATTCTATTTTACACGGGTAGACGTCAGCATTGACTACACAAGTGAAGCTTCAGAGGGCACGCCTACAAGAGCGAGTCGGAGAAGGCAATGTGCGCTGCCTAGTATGTGAGAGGCGTTGCGTAATAGCACAAGGCCGTAGGGGCTTCTGCGGAGCATACGGCAACGTTGACGGTGTATTAGTTCACCATGGTTGGGGTCGGCTTAGCGCTGTTGAGAGCCGGCCTATTGAGATAAAGCCTCTCTTCCACTATTGGCCTAATAGTACAGCTCTCACATTCAGTGGATGGGGCTGCAACTTCCTATGCCCATGGTGTCAAAACCATCTGCTCAGCTGGACACGTGTAAACACAGACTACCCTGTAATACCTCCCGAGAAACTTGTTAAATGGGCTCTAGAAGCCAGAGACGAAGGCCTATGTGCAAGCTTTAATGAGCCAGCCACACTCTATGATTACCTCTTAGAGGTTGCCGAGCAGGCAAGAAAACAAGGTCTCTACCTTACAATCGTCACAAATGCCTACTTCACACCACAAGCAATAGAGCGGCTCGTGCAAGCAGGTTTTGATGGATGGAGCATAGACATAAAAGGATGCCCAAAGGCGAAGAGGATAACTCCCCAAGTGCTTCCTGGCGTAAACCATGAGTACATCTACCGTAATGCGAGAATAATACTAGACAATGGTGGCCACATAGAAATGGTCTACCTCGTAGTCACAGGATTCAACGAGGAGTGCCTAGACTGGATAGTAGATATGCACTTAAAACACCTTGGACCAGATGTCCCCCTACACATAAATAGGTACTACCCAGCAAACCGCTGGCATAAACCGCCAACAAGACTAGAGACTCTACTTAAAGCAAAAGAAAAAGCTGTGAGAGAAGGACTAGAATACGTCTACGTCGGCAACATAGGTGATCCTGCCCAAGAGTCAACGTTTTGCCCGCGTTGCGGAAAACTAGTCATAGAGAGGACAGGATACAGAGTAACGTACTGGGCATTAAACAGAGACGCTTCTGGAGCTTATCGTTGCCCAAGGTGTGGCTACAGAATACCGATACGTGGGAGGTACATAAAAAATAAAAGGTTAACATTTAGGCAACTCATTTAATGCCACACACGGCCTAGCCCTAAAGCCTTTAGGCTTGCTTGGCCTGTATAGTTGCAGTAAACACGTTGCCATTCTTTGTGTAGACTCGAACAGTATACGTTGTACCAGGCACAATATTCTGGGCTACGGTATTCGGCAAAGTTATCTCTATAACTGTATCAGCACCAGCTACAACACTAAGCTCTGTACCAGAGATAGAGATCTCAGCCGTAGTATCACCATCAGCTTCGGTTGCACCACTAAGATCAGAAACCTCGCCAGCACCCACTATCTCAACCTTATAAATAGTTACATCTCCAGCTTTATTGACTACATGCAGCCTTAAAACAACAGTAGTACCACCTGCTGTTGATACCACTACTTCACTATCTGGCATTATTTGTAGTTGTTCTGTCCCGCCCACGCTTGCCCCGAATAATCCTGTTATCCACCCTATGACAGCCACAGCAACAGCAATAGTGACAGCCAAAATGATAATAGTGGCTATAACAGGCTCAATACCACGTAGCTTACATGCCATAACCAACCATCTCTCCAAAGACTATGCATTCAATACAAATTCTTATGTCTAACACCTACTGAAATATGTTGCTGACAGCAATGCGGATCATAATATGAATCAAGCAAATAAGAATCGCGGTCCGCAGCTTTGTTGAGAGTAAACTTGTTAAGTCCCTCACCAGCCTAGAATACTCTCCGTCATGGGGCCTGGGCCGGTAGCTCAGCCTGGTAGAGCGGCGGGCTTTTAACCCGTAGGTCCCGGGTTCAAATCCCGGCCGGCCCGCCACACGCAAACCCGGCGGGCTGGCGTCCACTAAGAGGCCCAGGCCTCCTTCCCTCCTACTTCCTGGCTCTCCATGAAACACCTTCGCTCGTAACTATAGGCTCAACAAGACCATCTTCTTCAAGCCATGCTAAGACTGATGCCAAAGCTGTCTTGTTGAGTAGTAGCTGCCGAGGCGAAGGCTCAGTTGAGCCCAGCTCTACAGTTGCAAGGTACGCCAACTTGTCTAGAGTTAGAGTACTCTTATCTCTAATTTTTGAAAGGACAAACTCGTAAACTCTCATGCCAGCTTTGAGATTAGCCTCCACAAGCTGTACTGCTCTCTTCTCACGGACTATAGGTCCATGGCCTGGCACTATGGCATAACCCTGCTCAGCATACGCTTTAAGTGTCCCCAAAGAAGATAGCCATGCACGTAGATCAGCAGCGAAGGGGACACCAAATCTTTCAAGAACTTTCTCCCCCAGAATAGCATCACCAGCTACTACAACCCAGTCATCTTCAACTACCAAGCCCACATGACCAGGAGTATGGCCGTTAAGCCCTACAACCCTCAAGCCGTCAAAGAAGCTCTCACCAGGCCTAACAAACACGTCAACGTTCACAGACACCATAGGCATAGATGCAAGCTTCTCACTCACAAGCCCCCCATAAACAAGAACTCTCCTAGAAACAGTGTCCTCAGCAAGAACACTGCAATACCTCGAAGAAACAACACGTACACCACTATAAGCCTCAACAACGCCAGGAACAGCAGCAATATGATCTGTGTGTCCATGAGTCAAAAATACATAAGCCAAATCACCAACACCAAGACCTCTCAACGCAGCAACTATATCAGAAGCACGTCTAGAGCCTATCCCAGGATCAACAACGACGCCAACACTATCACGTACAACAACCACAGTATTAGGACTACCACTCACAACAAAAGTACTACCCCTAACCCTCCTGGTACTAGCCAAAAACTACACCCAAAGAAAAACCAGAGAAAACTACATGAAAAGACTACCCCCACAAACAACACTAGAACAAGCACAAGACAAGGAGACGGGAGGCCTGCTCGGGCCCCTGGGCTAAGCCACAGAGGTTCACCCGCGCGGGAGGGACGGGCCCCGAGGATCCTCAGGAGGGAGCCC
>JALTZF010000130.1 GCA_027046265.1 Pyrodictiaceae archaeon | reverse complement strand
CTATAATCTTTGCCATGACCAAAAGCTACAATATCTACTATTAATGGAACAAAATAACAGATCCATGTCTTAACAATTACTCTTGAGATACTATCGTCTGGAAGAAAGATATCGCCAATAGCGATACTGCAACGTGAAATTCTGAGTAACTCTTTAAAACCTTTCTGAGGATCACTAAAGTCTCTAGCAGCATAAAACACTGTAACCACATCGACTGCTCTATCTCTTATAGGCATATATTCAGCAACACCTACAACAAAATCCATATAAATTCTTTCAACTCTGAATTTTTGCATACAAAACTCAAGCAAATAGATAGAAGGATCTACACAAATAATGTATTTTGGAACGACTAGCCGTAATATCTCACGTACAGAGGTTCCTGGCCCACAGCCAACATCTACAACAGCCCTCCGCTCATCAGCAAGCAGAGATGAAACAATAAGTGCCTTCCTCCTAATTTTATCTGCAAGACCCAACGAGATTATCCTTGCAACTCTATCATATACGGATACTATGTTTTCTATTTGTCTAATTATTTTAATCCATAAGTTTATTTCCAACTTTTTCCTAGTAAAGCCTTCTATGCGCTCAGTCAAAATCTATCAACGCCTCAAGAGCCCCATGACACTTCTATAGAAAGCCTAGTATTACATTAGTTTAAGTAAGGCCTTAAACTTTCTAACGTCTATGCGTATAAGAATGCGTGAAGAACTCCAATATTAATACATTATTTAAAAGTCAATGTTATTTGCCATACAAGCATTAATGTCCTTAACTTATTCCATACATTCCAGCTAAGGTTTTCCTTAAAATTTAAATAAAATCTTTGGCCTAAGACACTTTAATACAGTCCTATATAACAAAAGAGGCCTATCTTAAGCTTTCGAACGCCATTTCAAGCCCTTTACTCTTAATTGTTATATTCTATTGTCTTTACCAATGAATTTATCGTAAGGATTTTCACGATATAATTGTTCGTTCATAATACAACTCATCATACACATGTACTGTAGACCTATCCCTATATTAGGCGAAAGCATGTGAAAAAAGTATCCTTAACTTGGGGGAGGTAATGGTTACGAATGTTGACAGTTTGTTTAGAAGTATTCCATTGATAGTATTGGGCTCATATGATGTTCCTTGGGTACCCACGCGGCGAAAACTTATATCACATATCATGAGGGTAGCTGGTGTACGGCCAGGAATAATATTTTATGATCTTGGCTGTGGTGATGGTCGTGTAGTCATCGAAGCAGCAAAGAGAGGAGCTTTAGCATACTGTATTGAAATCAGACGAGACTTATTAGAGAAAGCTATTGAAAACGCTCAAAAGGAAGGGGTTGCAGAGAGGATACACTTCATAAATGATAACTTCTTCAAAGTAGATTTATCAAAAGCTGACATAGTCTACATGTACTTATTGACCAGGGTTAATAATATGCTCAAGCCTAAGCTCGAATCAGAGTTAAAGATTGGTAGCAGAGTCGTGACATTAGACTTTCCCATTCCAGGATGGAGACCCGTCCACGTAGAAAAGCATTATACGGGTGGACTAAGCAGAATAATTTACTTGTACATAATGGGCATAAGTAATATCCCACTATGACAACGGGTTCATGCTTCCTTAACTCTTAAATTCCTCTACGATGGCTGCAGCTATTAGCGGAAGTAATATTGTTGCATCACCGTACACAACTACGTGACCTGCATTAGGCTTAATCTTACCCCACGTAATTGCCTCACGAGGACGAGCACCGCTGAGACTCCCATCATATTCTACTGCAGTTGTTAGGTAAACGACACAATCGAAGCCTCCACGAAACTGCGCCCACCATATGCTATGGTGTTTGCTTATGCCTCCACCTATTATGAGAGCTGTAGCCTTCTTTGCAGTAAAGAAGCTATTTGCCATTACCTCTTCATCCCTCATAGGATTTATCTTTATGTCCTTATGTGTTTGAGTATAGGTGAATAGTGCGGTTCCAAAAGCCCCGTCAAGATAGCCAGGCACTATTATTGGAGTCTTTGTCTTCTCCGCACTCCTAAGAATACTGTTGTCGTCAGTTATCTCTTTACCTATCTCCCATAAGATCTCATATATACCCCATTCTTTACTGCGATCAAGGTTATCAAGTACACTGTAGACTTGCTTCTCTATAATTGGCCCATAGTTTTCAACAGGTATAAACACGTTCCCGAGACGGTGTATACCCACATCATTTAGCTCTACGTCATCCGCCTCAAAGAATCCCTTGTAGTATATGCCCCCGCCACTCCTGGCAATGTCATGATCTACGCTACCACACGTAGTGACAACTAGGTTAAACGTGTTGCTACTAATCAACTGCGAGAAGACTCCGCGAAGCCCCGTAGCAATCAAGTTGGCTGTGAATGATAAGACTCTCAGATCTGATGATTTTAGGCACTCTCTTAGCATTTTTACAGCCCTAGCCAGATGCCCTGCCATGAAACCGTGTATTTTCTCATATGCAGATATGAGGTCTCTTATATTCATTGAAGACGATACACGTATATCTTCAATAGGTTCATGCAAGTAACTTTCCCGTCTCCTCATATTTTTCGCCTCAAGAAAACCCTATTACTTAGCCATAGCTCCTAGCTATTCTACGGGGCTAGTAAAAGTTTAATGCATAGAGTCTTACACTCTCCTTAAGCAAGCTCTACAAGGCGGTATAGGTATGAAGACCGGGAAAGTTAGATGGCTTGCCAGTGAAAAGATAGCTTTGCGGCTACTAGAGGAGAAAGGGTTCCGAGTTGTTGAGGTTAGGAGAAAAATAAGCATTGATGGTGTTGATGTTGGAGAAGTGGATGCTGTAGTCATAGATGATAAAGGGGAAAGGTATGCTGTCGAAATAAAGGCTGGGAGAATAGATGTACACGGTATTCGTCAGGCTGTAGTCAATGCAATGATTCTAGGGGCAAAACCTCTTATTGTGTGTAAAGGTTATGCTGACGATGCAGCTGAAGCATTGGCAAGAAAGCTTAATGTGACTGTAATAACTTATGAAGACGTGTTTCTTGTTGATAGTGAAGAGCTTGAGTTTATAGTTGAAACAGCAACTCTGGAAGCTTTATCTGAAGTCTTAGAGTTGATATTCAGTCCTAACATAAGAATTAAACCCGGAGATATAGAGAAAATACGCGCAATAGCCTACTCATCAGATATATTTGAAGCGGCAAAAACACTGAGCACTACTCCAAAAGAACTGGCGTTATTTATCAAGGAACTTCGCACAATATCTAAAATAGCGAAAAGAGGGTGGCGCGGTGTTCAACTTGTTGCTTTACTGCTACTGTTAAGAACAGTGATAGAGGCTAGACTTAACACTCTTCTCAATAGTATTGAAAAACTCGAGAAATACACGAGAGAACTGGGTTAGGCTATGAAGCAAATTAAGAAAGATGAAATACGCAGAGCTATATGGAATCTTATGGAGAAACGTAACATTGCTACCTTCCCGCGACCCGTTTATGGGAGAATACCAAACTTTGTTGGAGCACGAGAAGCAGCAGAGAAAATAGTGAAGCTTAGGGAATGGGTGGGAGCACGTGTCGTAAAAGCTAACCCGGATTCTCCTCAGCGCTGGCTTAGACTAGCAGCTCTCCAAGAAGGAAAGATCGTAATAATGGCGACTCCTAGGATGCGTGAGGGCTTCCTCTTGCTTGACCCAGCACGCATTCCTCGCCAGTACTACGATAAAGCCGCCACTATTAGAGGCGCATTTATCCTTGGAGAGAAGATTGGTGTCAAGGAGCTCGTTACAAGGGTTAAAACAGTAGACATGATAGTTACGGGTTCTGTAGCCGTGGATAGAAGAGGGCGAAGACTAGGAAAAGGGGAAGGCTATGCCGAACTTGAGTACGGTGTTCTGAGAAGTATAAGTGTAGTTGACGAGAATACGCCTATAGTTACCACAATTCATGATGTCCAACTGGTCGATGAACTACCACGGGATCCCTACGATATAACTCTAGACTATGCTGCTACACCTTCAAAATTACTATACTTTACTAGCAGAGAACCCAGACCTCCAGGAATACTTTGGGATATGCTTAAGTGCAAGCAATTAACTGAAATCCCTATACTACGGGAGCTAGCAAAACATCTAGGCATTGATGCCTTTAAATACTGTAAAAGAGGTTAAACTAATTCTGTCTCTATACCTCGCCGCTTAGCTATTTCATCGTAGTCTATAAAGCATAATGGATCATCAGCCCAAGGGTCACTATAGATTTCAAGAGCACGGCCCCTACTCCCGCCACCACATATTCTCCTAAAGGGACACCTACCACAGCGTAGTCCCTTCAAGTGCTTCTCTATTTCAAGGAAAGGCCTCAATCTGGGGTTATCTTTCCTAAGTATGTCATGTAGTCTTTCTCTACGTAGATCACCTAAGCTGACCCAGTCTATGAACTGGCATGGCTTTACAACCCCATCAGGATATATACTTATACTCTTTTTGCCGCAATTGCCTTGTGCATCAAGAAGTTTTATATAATCAAGAAACTCCTCGTTGTCTCTAGCCAACATGTCAGCCAAGTATATTCCAAGGAATTGTGCGCGAACAACTAATATCTCTAGGAACCCTGCATACTTGCGTGCTTCATCGATGAGCATCCTTGCGAGCTTTCTTAGCTGGTCATGAGATGGTAGCCACTCTTTTATATTTGATCCGCGACCAACAGTATCAAGTATATATAAACTTACGCGTTTTATACCATTATCATAGGCCCACCGTAAAATACTAGGCACTTCATCAACATTGTAGCGTGTTATAGTAGTCCTTATACCTACATCTAGACCAGCCTCTATACTGTTCTTTATGCCCCTAACTGCTGACTCAAATGCACCATTAACACCCCTAAACTTATCATGCCACTTTGGCTTCACACTATCAATAGATATGCCAACATACATAAATCCATAAGATGCAAGCTTTTCTGCCACATCCTTAGTTATTAATGTACCATTAGTACTCAATGAAAGCTTGGGCCTAGACTTACCCGCCATAGGTTCTATGATTTCCCAGAAATCTTTTCTTACAAGTGGCTCGCCACCACTAAATATGACAAGAGGAATACCTAGCTCTACTAGTTCCTCTGAAACTCTCCTGGCTTCATCAGTAGATAACTCTCTAAGGCTACGCATAGGCAATGCGTTTATGTAACAATGAGCGCACTTCAGGTTGCACTGGTAGGTTATGTTCCAGAATACTATTGGTCTGAAGTAATCAGAGAAGCGTGGAGGCCTCTTGGCACTATAGTGACCCTTTATTTTCGCTGAGACCGTCCCTTTACCTGACACCATGACTGATACAGGTATCATTACTTTAACCCCTCCTTTCTCTAAGTAGTATTACCTAACGTATAATGCCTGGCAAGAGGTCCCTTATACTTTTAATTACCAAATAGGAGTCTGCTAGGTTACATCTGGAAAGCTTCTCTACGATTAGGCTTTTCATATTCTCACTAACACTATGGAACATGAAGTAGCAAAGGTAGGGCCAAGCATTAGGCGGGGTTGAGCTTCTTTCCACTATGTGTGTTGCTTCCTCAATATTGTTTTCAACCCACTCACATACCTCACGAACACTGTATCCTTCTTTAGGGGCTACTGCAAACATTGCATTATACTTAAAACCTATCTTATGCCCATCAAGGGCTGCTCCTGGATCACCCAAAACACCCTTCTCAACTAACTCCTTAACAGCTGTTACAACTTCATCCTCAGTCATTCCAAACTCTCTGCCTAGCACCTTGTACGGATTTTCTTCAAGAGGCAACTCCCTGAGTGCTCTAACAAACTCAATGCTATAGCCTAATTCTTGGGGAGTTGGAGGATTAGGATTTACCCTGCTATAAGGCCCAGCCCTACTTACACCCTTTAGCAGATCGTATTTGACACTGAGCCTATATGTTCGCACACCCCATAAAATAAGCCATTTCCCTTCTCCATAGGCTTCAGCTACGCGCTTAACAGTCTCCACTATGAAGTCTTCATTTTTATGTTTTCCTACAATCCACAAATTGTATATTGGGTGATCACGCACATAACTATGCGTCACTTTTAGCTTAGACGAGATATATTTCGTTACTTCTTCAGGGGTTTTAGTAGCAATAGCTATTAGTGCTGCCTTCAAACGCATTGAGCGGTAATTTACGTAGAAGCCTACCCTCTTAAGTATGCCTTCCTCCTTAAGTTTCCTTAAAACAGATAAAAACTCCCCGATTTTTACATCAACTCTTCGAGCAACATCCTCGTATGGATCAACACTTTTTATATTAAAGTTGTATTGAAGATGCATTAATGCATCTATTACCCACTCTTTCCCAGTGAGCTTTCGCAATACTTGGTGCATCTCCATCGCCTATGCCACACGTCCTACAAGGGTTTATTCCTCTTTCAAGGGCAAAACATATGATAACCCTTTAATGTTCTTTGACGCTGATGCAAGATCTATGCCGTAAGCCTTAATGATTCCGGTAAATCCTCCAGGTTCATAGGGGCATGCCGGATCTTCTCCCAAGGGGTCACCTAGCACTGTATATGCTCTCGCCCTACTACCTCCACACAAGTCACGGAACTCACATATGCCACATTTACCCCTAAATTGGGCTCTTCTTATCATCTTCAAGATACTATTTTCCCTGTATATTTCAACAATGCTACGCGTCCTAACATTCCCTAGAGGATACTCCATGAACCCACTTGGATAAACCGTACCATCATAAGAAATGAATAATATCCCCTTCCCATCACGTGTGCCTGTGGTTGATGCCATAGGCTCACTAAAAGGCTCACCCATCATCTCTCTTAGTTTCCTCACTAGTTGCCTATACAGAGGACCAGGCCTTAGCACTTCATCGGGATCTACACCTTTTAGCTCAAGTACACGGCGAATTAGTGCTATACGACGAAACATGGGCCCCTCTGTAGTTCTTACCAACAGCCCATACTTTGAGGCCTCATATAGGAAGTGGCTAACATCTTCCCATTCTTGAGGAGTTAAATCTAGGCTTTTACCAGCTCTACCGACGGGTATCAAGTAGAATACTTCCCATGTCTTAACATTAATTTCATGGAGCAGTTTAACTATCTCAGGTAACTCCATGACATTGTCTCGCATAACTGCTGTATTTATCTGGACACGAAGCCCTTCCCCAATCATCCTTTTGACAACACTAATTGTCTTGTCGAAGACACCTTTTATTCCACGTATACTGTCGTGTGTTTCTGGATGAGCTCCATCAAGGCTTATGCTTATGCCATCCACACCATACTCCACCATTTTACGTATAGTTGACTCATTAAGTAGGGGTGACACCGCGGGCGCTAAGGCGACGCGAAAACCTTTCCCTTTTGCGTATGATATCAATTCCCATATATCTTTCCGCATTAAGGGGTCTCCGCCTGTGAAGACTAGTATTGGTAGAGGTCTTCCAAACTCTGCAAGATCATCTATGAGTTTTAACGCTTCTTCATGACTAAGTTCGCCAGGTAGGGGCTCAGTTATTGCGGAGGCTCGACAATGCTTGCAAGATAGCTTACAAGCCTTTGTTGTCTCCCAAAACACTAATAGGGGTTTTACATCGAAAGGCCACTCTCGATGTATCACACCTTTTTCCACAGTCTATCATCCTCATGTTCTCACTAAGTCGGAGAATTTTGAGAGGGAGCCTTTAACCATTTACCATGATAATACTATACCGCTAAGCGTGTTCTCTGATATGTTTTTAGCCCCGAACCCACAATACATGTTCTAGTGGATAGAATGATGTAGCTAGACGACGCTGATAAGGAGTATTCTTGATGAGGCGCTGGGGGCTGACTTATTTCCAATAATGAGAAAGATAGAGGAAGGAGAATGAACTTATAGCGCACTTACAGAGGTTTTATGGGACTAATCTCTCTGGATCACGCGGCAATAGACGAGCTTCCCGGATGTTTGGTAGACCCAGAGCTTGCATCACAACACGCTCAAGCCCTATCCCTGCACCTCCATGGGGGGGTGCACCATAGCGGAACATATTAAGGTACCACTCAAAGTTCTTTGGATTTAGACCCTTCTCCTCTAGTTGCCTCTTTAAGACTTCATACCTATGCTCACGCTGTCCCCCAGTTGCTATCTCAAGACCTCTAAAGAGAAGGTCAAAACTCAGTGTCCACTCGGGTTCATCTGGTTTGCGCATAGTATAGAAAGGCCTTACACGCCATGGATACTCTATAACAAATACAAGTGTAGAACCATACTCTTTTTCTATGATTTCTCCAAGCTTTCTTTCAGCTTCAGTGCTAAGGTCTTCGCCCCACTCAACCTTCATACCTGCTTGCTCTAGAAGCTTGTAAGCTTCACGTATAGTTATTCTAGGAACCTTCTTTGGTAGATCAGCTATAGCATTAGGGAAATATTCTTCTATCTCACTTTTATACTTAGATATCGCTTTTGTGACCATATACTTTATGAGATCCTCGACAATATTCATCACATCTTCATAACTATCAATAAATCCCATCTCAAGATCTAGGCTAGTATACTCGGTTAAATGCCTTGTAGTATGATGAGGTTCCGCCCTAAAAGCTGGGCCTATCTCGAATACTCTCTCAAAACCAGCTATCACACCCAACTGTTTGTATAGCTGAGGAGATTGTGCTAAAAATGCTGGCTTATCGAAGTACACTATACTGAATACCTCAGCACCACCTTCTGTTGCTGCTCCAACTATCTTTGAAGTAAATATCTCAACAAAATCATGAGAATAGAACCACTCTCTAGCCGCACGCGCCATCTCAGCCTCTATAAGGAATATAGCTAGGTTTCGGGGATTACGCAAATCTAAATATCTCCAATCAAGCCTCTTAGCTAGTATAGTCTTCTCGTAGTCCTTAACATCTATCGGTAAAGGATCAGCCCTTGATAACACAACAAGCTCTTTTGCTAAAAGCTCTCTACCACCTAGAGCCGCTTTGCTAGACACAAGTTCTCCTCTTACAGCTATAACACTCTCTACACTTAGCTCCTTTGCACTCTCCCAGGCACTTTTGGCTACATTCTTCTTTGCAACAATCTGTATTTTTCCACTACGATCTCTTAATATGATAAATACCACTCCGCCATGGATTCTTAGAGCGTCTACCCAGCCCGCTACTACGTATTCATTTCCTATCTTACCCTTTTCAAATAAGTACTTTATGAGTACACGCTTTGAAAGCTTGATGCTCATATTACATAACCCGAGCTTCACCATAACGGGAGAATAGGATTTTAACTTTGATGCATATAGACGTTCTGTAGCAACAAAAGGGTTCATTTTTAATAATGGCAATATTAATTAATTACAAAACAACTGGAATAGTATGAGCTAAGTCTTTTTTTCTCCTTTCAATTCGAGAGCTATATCCATAACCTCGTTGAGAGACGAAGCCAAGTAAGCGTCATATCTATTTGCTATACTTCGTCTCTTATTCACAACAGCTATAAGGTACGCGTCTATGTGCTTTGCTACACGTTCACTCTCACCAAGTCGTACTTCAAAGTCATCTAACCTACCTTTCTCCACTATTACAACCATTCTAGTCTCTGTGTTTTCACTAGATGCAATAGCATTAGGAGGAACATATCTCGTCTCGGCTACATTATAGCCTGACTCTGCTAATACACGTGCTAGCCTTGTCCTCGGCGTAGACTTTGATCTAACATATTCACTGCTTTGGCCTTGCAAGCTCTCATCTATAATGTCTATGGGCTGTATTACCTCCTCGCCAAAAATCTCAACTAACTTCAGTCCCGTTGATAGCGACACCATTGATTCCTCTTGCTCATACATGTATACCGAGCGTCTTGTAACACTTAACATATGCGCAATATCACCTAGGCTATAACCCTTCTCGAGTCTCTTCTCTCTCAACTTCTTACCATCAACTTTCACATAGTAATTGTTCTGCTTTCTTAACACATATATTGATTTTCTAAGTGCAGCCTTAAGTCCATCAACGCTAACTACGTACATACTCATTTTTTCATGGGCAACTATGTCATCTATATCAACTCCATGATCACTTTCGGCAACTATAATACCTTGTGCTTGTAAAACCATACCACAGCTCTGTAACTCTCTAAGCTCATTCATAGTAAGATCTGAGACATCTCTTACAACCTTTACAAGAAGTGGTTTTTTGTCTCCATGAATGGCGATGACATCGATACTTCTTTTATCATGGTCTTCTGGGTATTTTATTAACTCAACACTGTAGCCGTGAGATACCAGAGTGTCGCGTACATCACCAAGCATTTTATCAAGTTCACTTGACTTCATAATATGCTTCACCGCGTGCAAGAACTCCCGATTTGCTCTTCTCTACCCCTCAAGTTAGATTAGATTACTAATTATATCAGAGGAGTTTATAGACTTATGTATTCTTAGCATATCCCACAACTACTATACGTTAATTTCAATTAGTATTATTGTGAGTGTCTTGAACTCTCTTAATAACATCATCATTTCACTTGGCTTTAACTCATTAACCTCCTTAGTGTAATCACCGCTCAATATGTAGCCTATAACTCTTTTTGTCCACTTGCTTGGCGTTATGAGCTTATAGTATGCATAATAGTCCTCTTTTCTGTAAACAAAGACGAAAGGTAGAAGCACCAGACCTCGAAGATACCAAGGCAACTTATTATAGAGCTTTCTTAGCTCATCAATATTAAACCTATGAAAGTCGCCAGAAACTAATTTAACACCTGGCACTGGATCATCTATCAATTCTACTAATCTCCTATATTCCGCTGGACGAAGAGATTCAAATAACTTCTTATCAGCATATATCTTCTTATAAATAAACTCAAGTAGACGGCTATTGTTATTGTAGTCGTGTATCATTACTCATTCATACCTTGGATATCTGATTAGCTGAAGCCTCTGTCAATTATCTTGAAGACAACTAAAAATATTGTATTATTGTGTTATTATGTATGTTGTGATAATTAATACTATACCCTAGCTAAGGTCAAAACTTCTATCCCTTATTTTTTATGGTACTTTGCATAAACCATAGCATGATCTTTGTCGAAGGGCTCTAGGTGTACCATGTCAACTATTTCAAATCCTCTTTCCTTAAGTATATCTATTTGTTGTTTAAATACCTCACTAGGCTCTCTTGTCACATCTATACTTCGTGCTTTTATAGCTAGCAAGAGATATCCTTCATCCTTTAAGAAGAACTCAGCATTCTCTGCAACAATGGATGCTTGATCGGGCTGAGCAACATCGGCATAAATTCCGTCTACAAGCTCTACTATGTGCCTATATTCGTGGGGTTTACGTGCATCAGCAAGTATCGGAAACATGTTTGGCCTAGTTTCGCACACAGCAATAAGTTCCCTCATTACACGTGGCGCTACATCTAGAGCGTATACACGCCCGGTAGGGCCTACTATGTCTGATACATGGCTTGATGTTGTACCAGTAGCAGCACCCAAGTATAGTATTCTATGCCCCTCTCTAATGGGTAATTCTTCTATGCCCTTCAGTAAAGCTGCACCAAGCTTACTACGATAAGGATTCCATTCACGGAGTTCAATGTCTTCCCACTTGAAGAGTCTTTCTCCGTAAACTCTTCTTCCTGGAGCGAGATTTACTGTTGCTATCCTAGTTGATCCGTCATCAAGCTCAACAACATATACACGTTTGTAGATTTCATGTTCGTATACATTAACTACTTCGCTCATAGTATATCACCCCCATAGGCGCAATCCAATAATTATTTAAGTATGTGATGTATTTCGAATTAGAGCTAAAACAGTAGTGTATGCAATTTTACAATTTTATTTCTTTTTACCTTTACCTTTGCTTCTTCTTCCTCTTCTAGGCTTGGCACGTGGTCTTACAGGTTTGATCTCCTCCTTCTTTCTCTTTGGAGGCTTCTTGTATATCCTCTTTATTTCTTCAATGCGCTTTCTTAGGGCCTCCCTTAGTTTATCACCTATAAATCTTCCCGTAAAGAAGTCTACCTTAGCAGCTATGGCGAGCTTAGCGGCAAGCGCACGTGCTATCTTGCCACGCTGCCAACGTGGGCTTCTATGTATATCTGGAAACTGGAATATAACACCGTGCTTGGGCGGTTTTCCACCAGTCCGGAGGGCTCTGAATAACGCTTTCTCTGCGCCAAGCACTTGTATTGTGCTAGCTGGCAGATACGCTAACTCTTCAAGGCTACCAGCTAGGCTGATGAGCCTGGCACCTAGTAAAGGCCCAACTAGTGCTGTGATATTTGGTGCTACCTCCTTCATTACTTGTGAAATGTAGTCTGCTAAGTCACGACGGAGTCTGTAAAGGTCTAGAGTTATCCTTGCGAGCCTTTGGATGGGCTCAATGTCGAACTCTGGATAATCGGCACCCATGCTCTTGGTAGCTGCTTCTGCAATCTTTTTAGACTTCTCCTCGCTGAATCCCAATTTGGTAAGGTTTTCCATAGTAATGTTGTCCCTATGTCCAAGTTCTGCAACTATGCGAATATAGTCCTCATGTTCCCTAACAAGGTCATCCAATTCTGGGAAGTGCAAGCTATACCACTCTCTTATTCTTGCAGCAAAGAGGTTTGTTGTCTTGTCAATATCGTCGATGGCGCGTATAGCTTGTGCTGCCAGGAGATCACGCTTTTGCGCTGCCCTACGTAGCTTCCTCCGTGTAAGTTCAATTGTAAACTCATGAATAAGCTTCTGGAATTCCTCAACAGATTTTACAAAGCCAGTCTGTATAGTTATTTCTTCAGCATGTAGCCTAAAGTATCGCGCAACCTCGTTTGCTGGCTCAACAACCACATCAAAACCCTTAGCAGAGGCTACCTTTGCATACTCCGTAGTCTCAACAACAAGGCTGCTTACACCACGCTCCTTTAGCTTCTCAAGTAGCCTTAGGTATGCCGCTGAAGGCTCACCACGCTCGATCTTGAGCGCCTCCTCAACCATGTCGTCAAGGTTGCGTGGTGCATGCTCAAAGTCTATAATGTCTTTCTTCTCATCTAACACATAGCTTCCTGTGAAATAGTCAACAATGTAGACCTTCAACGTATCTATTACCTCCTCTTGTTTTATCCCTTTCAAAAACGTAGCAGAGAGGAGACTATATAAGTATTTCAAGCTACAGAACGCTCTACTTGATAAGAGTAAAGGGACAGGTGGGAGAATTGGAGAGCAGTAGTAAGAACGATAGAACTACAAGTGAAGAAGAAGTAAAGAGATTAGCAATATTTGAGGGAGAAGCAAGAATAGGCCAAGTATTACAGGGTTTACAAGCCATCCAACTAAGACCTGAGGACTTCTCAAGCCCTATAGCCTTACAGATGGCTCTAAGCAGGATATATGAGGCTGTCTTAAAAGCCTTTGAGAGTGGTCCACGTAAGCGTTATGTTGCTGAGGTAAGGTTTGCTGATAGTCTAGGTAATCCAGTTACGGTAGCTGTAGATCTAGGAGAAACACCACCACCTTTCGAAAAAGATCGTGTAAAGGCAAGAGTGATAATTGAGATTTACGAAGAAAGTTGACGTGAGAGAACAAATTAAAAGATCACTAACCCAGTCCCTCTTCTTTAGCTCATACTTTCCACACAATTGATAGTCCATCCTTCTTGTTTTACTGCATCAAAGAAGCTTGTAAGTTTACTGCATTTCTCTCTGTTTGTGTATATTATTATGTTTTTATCGGCGCTGTTAATAGTGTATTCGCTTATTTTCCCTAGTCTTTTTAGCCTTTGAAGCACATAACTTATTACGCTAGTCATAAAAGCTTCTTCAAAGCTAATAACGCGATAACTAATAGTGTCACAACGTCTCAGAAAACCCCTTTTAATAAGTACACTTACGATGTTCCTTGCAGTCTTCTTGCTTCCAACAATTTCTGATACAAAATCTAGAGCCTCACCTCTATTAACACAATTATCCCTATACTTCTTCCATAACAGATAGTATATAACAAATTCACGCTTTTTTATCCACCTTTTTCCCAAACTAAATACCCTTAAGTATCTCTATACACTATCGTCATTTAATTAAAACTACACCATATTGGCGAGAACACCATAACCATGGCAGACTTTAGCATTTGCCCTAGCTTACCAGCAGTAGTATACATGCATCCAATGATACAGATAACACTTAAGAGAGTGAAGATACCAAAGAGCTATAATATGGCCGATGAAGATCCATGTAAGGGTTGACTAAGGTAGTGTATTGCTAGGATGATAGATAACCAGGCTGCTGAGGGAAAACTCGATGCCCACAATGCAGCTGGGTTCGCCCATATTGCCTATAGAACGTTTATTGAATAATCCCGAGTCAATAGATGATTTCTTACTATTAACAAGCAGCAAGAGCCATGAATGTTTCTGTGTGGTGGCTGGTTCGCCTTTTGTGGCATCGGTAAGTTATGGGAACATTGTTATTGATTATACTATAGGGACAGGAAGCGTGTTGTGTTCTCATAAATGCACTAATATTAACTCTGAGGTTAAGCTTGCAGAAGATGTATGGGTTCCTGGTAGGGTTGTGAAGCCTGGATTGAAATGTATTATACATGATAGTGTAGGAGTTGTTTCAGCGCTGTTGAGATCTATAGGATTTAGCGTTGAGAGTCATCCATATTATGAAGTTATAGAGAGGACTCTTAAGACAGGGACCAAGGGGGTTGTAGTGCTAGATGATGGCGTGGATGGTATGGAAATTGATAGAATAGAATTCATTTGTGGAAATTTATCTACTCCTAACCCTTTGCACCCAGCAGGCGTTGTAGGAAAGCCTCATTTTAGTGTTTGCGTGAAAGACTTGTACACGCTTATAGGTCCACGGTCACAACTTTTATTCCCACTCTTGACGGTAGACGGTGCACCACTAATAAGTGTTGTAACTGGCTTAGGCGAGGCGATAGTTATAGGTTTTAACGTTATAGACTCTCATCCCCTTTTGCGGCTTGCAGCTTACTTAGGTGTATTATACACTTGTGGTGTAGATAGTGAGCACTACTAAGCCATGTAGGACAAATATGTGGAAGCTCTTACGAAGAAGGTATATCTCACGCTTATTAAAGGAAGCAGGACAAGGAGTAGTAGATCCTGATATTTTAACGATACTAGTAAAGTTAAATTCGTGCAAACACATAGTCACAACTAGCAGTTGTAGTGGAAGAATAGTATTGATTGCTGCTCCTAATCCTAAGGACAAGTATGCAGGCACAATTGTAGCGAAATGGCATAGACCCATTAAATTTAATGAGTTTATCCATGCTGTAAATATCTCCAAGAGCTTAGGTGCTAAGTTTGTATGGGTAAGTGTGCAACCACCAATTCTAACGCTATATACATGCTCAGTTGGCTGTGCTAGACAGATAGTGAGGGCTACTAGTCTTGCAGGCTTTAAGTATTCTTGCTATGCTACTTCAGCCAACAATTTCCTCCATGTAAGGGTTATTGGAACTACACGGATAGATATACCACTGTTTTATAAAGGAGAAAAGCTGGTGAACAATTATGAGCTTATAGTGGATCTTCTGAATGAGTACATTTACTTCGCAAAACAAAGCCTTGAGAGGCTAAAACGTATACTCGCAACCCTACTTGCAACATCCTGTAGAGCACATGAAGAGTATGATGAAGCTACTCTAAGCCGAGGCCTCAAGCCTGTGAAGAACACCGACCTCACTGAATCCCTGGCATGGACATGTTAATAATCAACCATAAACACCTGCATAGAGCATTCCTTCAAATAGGTATAACACCAAATATGAAGGCAAGAGAGCCAATGAGAAAGGCCACTTTCAGCCTTGACCTCATTGTAGAACTTACCTTTATCAATTGCCTCATACTACAATCATGCCAGAACCTAGCATATGACACTATAGTGTTTATAATGATAGCATCAACAAAGAGGGCGAGAACCATGTACAGGATATTATACCCACCATAAAGATACGGAATAGGACTAACTATTATGACTCCCACTAATATTAGCGAGGCTATCTTTGATGCTTTGCATACACCCAATGATACTGGAATAGTTAGGTAACAAGACTCTTTATCGCCATAATAATCCTCAATTCCTTTAACTATTTCTCTTCCTAAGACGAGTAAGAAGCTTATTACTGCAGGTATTAACGTAACAATGGGGATTTCTATTTTAAGTAGTAATGATTTAGCTAACACACCCATTAGTATTGTAGCAGAAGAGTTTAATGCAACAACTAGGTTGCCTGGAAACCCCGTTCTCTTTATCCATCTCGAATACTCATACACTAAGAGAGCATTAACGACTGTAAATATAAAGATGACAAGGTCTAATACGAAGGAGAGCATTATACCTGATAAGAATAATATCCATGCCATAATGAGCGCTTGTTTACGGGAAATCCTCCCCGATGGTATTGGTCGCCAAGGTTTTGCGAGCTTATCTGTATCAATATCATAGTAGTCATTTATAACATATCCTCCAGCCGCGACAAGTACAACTACTAGCACAACGTAGAGTGTATAAGGATAATCGAACAATGAGGTGGAACTATAGACAGAAACTGCAGTGTAACCTATTAATGTAGTTAATGCTGCTACTAAGAGGTTATGTAACCGTATGAGTTCTATAAGCGCACCTAGCTTTTCCATGAACCCCAATAGATTCGGCCACCCCACATTTTCGCTCTTCCTAGCAGCAAGCGTACATCTTGGGGACCCAAGTGAGTGGAAAAGTTGCTAAGTATAAACCTTATACTATCTTAGGAAGAGCTGCAAAGATATTAAATCAACATAGAGTCATATACGTAGATGTGTTAGAGCCAGGAGTCATACGTGGAGTTGTGCGTGGTACAAATGATCGTATTTACATAGTTACGATCAATATAAGAGATGCCAAAGCTTCATGTACATGTCCATATTACATATTTAAGGGGATTACTTGTAAGCATATCATAGCTGTTCTCTTAAAGTATCAAAGTATAGTCAGACGAAACCTCCTTCATCACTTCATCAGAGAGAGTCGTGGTCATCACTTTCACTAACCAACTTAGTCATCACACACTCTTATTCAAGTATATGTTCTTTGTACGTACAACATACATAATACTTACTTAGGGATTCTAGCAGTGTACTAATCTCTTTGGGACAGTTAATTGTGAATGACATGAAGAATATAGAGATATACTACTTTAAATATTACCCTTACGTTGTTGATGGTGAAGCTATTCTCAGAGCAATAAAGTATGGCAAATCTAGGAGTATAACTGATGCAACTCTAGAAGGCGAAGAAAACAAATACTTACACATCAAGTTCTCTGATGGACGTTGCAATATAAAAATAAACTTAAACACTATAAACTTAAAAAGAATAGATTATACATACCTGTACAAGGTATACTGTGATAATCCTGAAGAACCTCTGAAACCCTTGGCTTTATACACAGAGCATGGCTTCATGAGGCTATACAAGCCTGCAGGAACAAAGTATGTTACACTAATGATAGACGGTATTCTCATGCATCAAACTATAAGGCTTACACCCATAGAAGATGCCGAAAGGAAGGTCTCACTGCTATTCGTCAAGAAAGGTCACCTAGTTCTCGATGTATGTACAGGGCTAGGGTATACTGCTATTGCAGCAAGACGACGTGGAGCACGTGTTTACACCATAGAGGTAAGCAGGCATGTTCTTATTCTGGCTTCACATAACCCATATAGTAGACAATTAGAAGACAACATGATACACATAATAAATAACGATGCAGTAGACGCTATTAAATTATTAAAAGATAACGTATTCCACAGAATAATACATGATCCTCCACGATTTAGCATAGCTGGTGAGTTATACTCAGAAGACTTCTACAGAGAGCTCTACAGGGTGCTTAGACCAGGAGGCATACTGCTCCACTACGTTGGCAAGCCTTTGAAGAGCAGAGGCAGAGGATACGGCCCAATAGTACGAGGAGTAATTGAGAGGCTAAGACGGGTAGGCTTTATTTCTACAAAGTACTATGAAGATATTGGTGCAGTCATCGCTAGAAAGAAGGGCCACAAGATACTACTTTGAGCTTCTCCACAGTGTCTACACATATATTTATAGTGAACCTACTATTCCTACTCGGCGAGACCACCATGTCTGCACACTATGATTCTACAACATTTCCACCTTCTGTTAAAGCTAAAGCAGAAATAGCCATAATAGGTGGTAGCGGACTATATGACCCTGGCATAATAGAAAAACCTATTGAACTCAAAGTCTACACCCCCTATGGACAACCCAGCGACAACATTATAGTGGGAGAAATAGAGGGAAGAAAGGTAGCCTTCCTCCCAAGACACGGGCGCGGACATAGAATACCACCACACAAGATTAACTACAGGGCAAACATTTGGGCTCTAAAGAGCCTAGGCGTAAAATGGATTATTGCAGTATCTGCAGTTGGATCGTTGAGAGAAGACTACAAGCCTGGAGACCTTGTTGTACCAGACCAGTTCATAGACATGACAAAGAAGCGCGAATACACCTTCTTCGATGAAGGAGTAGTTGCACATGTAAGCATGGCTGACCCCTTCTGCGAAGAGCTACGTGAATACCTTATTAAGATAGGAAAAGAGCTAGGCTACACCATTCATGACAGAGGAACTTACGTATGCATAGAAGGACCACGATTTTCAACAAAGGCAGAAAGCAGACTCTGGAGAGACGTATTCAGGGCTGATATTATTGGAATGACACTTGTACCCGAAGTAAACCTCGCTTGCGAAGCACAGATATGCTATGCAACACTTGCAATGGTGACAGACTATGATGTATGGGCTGAACGACCAGTAACAGCTGAAGAAGTGGCTCGTGTAATGGCTGAAAACACGGAAAAGGCGAAACGAATAATATATGAGGTTATACGGAGGCTACCGCTAGAACCTAGTCAAGGGAAATGCAGTTGCTGCCGCTCCCTCGCAACAGCACTCCTATAACAAATAAAGAACTTAGAGAACTCGAAGAAAAAGCTGAGAGGACAGTTAAGAAAATAGAGCTATTAGATAGCATGAATTCACAAACACGTATTTACATAGCCTATAGCGGGTCATGGTATGCGCCTGCATCCTCGTACATAACTTACTGGCCTATAAAACAATTAATACAAACAGCGCACATAGAGGTAGCTCCCATAGAGTCATTCTTATACCAGCTTTTTGCGTACACTAAAGGCGAGGAAGACACGTTATTGGTGTATTATTCTGAGCCTGGTACAGAGAATTTCATAGGGCGGACCCTGGCAACAACAAGAGCGCTCAACATTAAATCATTGATAGTGTCGCCACCAGTACCAGAACCCATAACTTTGTATCGTGACGAAAGATTACACGAACTAATCACCTTAACATCAGAAAAACTTCCTCTTTTATTTATAGTGTTTTCAGCAAAACTTGTAACAAGAATCCTAGATGGATTTAATACTGGTATAAAGCTGAGACAAGATAGAGTGAAGAAAGAGTTCTCAAAGATAAGCACAATATATGAATCATTGCTCGAAAGATACGATAATGAAATTTCACTGATAAAAGATAGTTTAAAAAGAGCGAATAATGTAGGAGTATACTACTCTGCTACAATGCAATCTGCTGCACTTTACTGGTCCTACATAATAGAACAAAGATATAAAACATACGCATACACATATCCTGTGAGTACCTTCATGTCAAGACTAGGCCGCGTAAAACAACATGACCTATCAATAGTACTGACTACCGACGCTGAGCAGGACATTGTCAAAGAGGTTATGTTTAAGAGCAAGTTCGCAGTTGGTACTAATGAACCTTTAATCTTGACCATACATACAGATCCACTAACCGCATCACTATATGGATGTCTTATTGCTGAATCATTACAATAAAAATACTCCACTACGGGAGGAATATGACATGGTAAAGATCGCAGTACTCCATCATGCACCTAGACCTCCCTGGAGCAGTTTAAGACTCATAAATGCAGCATTAGAGATGGGTATTGATGCATCGTACATCGTCTGGGACTATTTATCGGTGAGAATAGGCAAAGAACCATGCCATGTATTGTATCGAGGGAAATGCTTTCCCTACAATGCAGTCATAGTTAGGGGGATTGGGCGAGGGATAAATCCCAACCAGCTACTCTACAGGTTTACAGTACTTAGCGAACTCGAAAATGATGGAATACTTGTTGTTAACCCTGCACGCTCACTTATCACAGCAAGAAATAAGCTCAGAAGCTTACTTGCATTAGAGAAATGCGGTATAAAAGTACCCAGGACAACTGTTACAGAGAACATAACACATGCGCTAAGAACTGTAAGAGAGTACGGTAAAGCAGTAATAAAGCCGCTTACGGGAAGCCTAGGACTGGGCTCATTTAAGGTCGAAGATGAGGACACTGCTTACTATATTGTTAACCTACTATCTGAACTCAATGAGCCCTTGTACATACAAGAGTACCTTGAGAAGAAAGATAATAGGGACATAAGAGTATTTGTTGTCGGCGAAAAAGCCATAGCAGCCATGTATAGGTATGCTTCTGATCAACAATGGAAGACCAATATCGCACAGGGAGCAAGAGCTGAACCCATGAAGTTAACATACGAAATTGAAGAAATAGCCATACGTGCGACCAAATGCCTTGGGTTATACTACTCCGGTGTTGACATAATAGAGACTAAGAATAAAGACTACTATGTAGTGGAAGTTAATGCCTCACCATTATGGCGTGGACTTCAGCAAGCAACAAATATTGATCCTGCAAAGCACATAATAAAAGAAGTTGTAAGGCTACTTAGGCAATGAAAAAACAAACGAACAGATTAAGAAAATTGACATGCTGTATCAGCTGTCCTGGCCCTCTTCATCAGTATAGGCATAGAATAATCCGCTGAGCCGGCGAAGTTTCATCACTAACAATACAATACATCAAATAATCTATACAATATTCAATTATATGACTACTCCATGTGTTACAGTCCTCTAAACCTCCTATAACTTAATTATAGTTTTTATTTATTAGTTTAAAACTTATACAGCCTTAGGTGCGAGCAGGTACTCGACTTTTCCTCCAGCAGGCAACTGGAACTGTAGCCGAAGCGGCATATCTGATGAAAACTCTATTGTTATCATGTCGGCAACTTTGGTTAGCGAGAGTATGTACTTGAGATAGTCTATGCTGTAAGCAGACTTGCTAGGCTCTTTGACCTCATACTCTACAACTGCAGGTGTATCACTCCTAATTTTTGTCTCCGATAAAGCAGCACCTACACCACGTATTATGAATAATGTTTCATCTTTCGCTTCTAGTTCAACTGTGTCACCAACAGCTTCAGCGTCCTTTAGCGCATTCTTAAACGGATCAACTATCATTGATAACTTTACTGTGAACTCAAATCCTGCTTCAGGTATCTCAGGTAGTGGGACGTCAAGGTTAAGAACCTTAAACCTCTTTATGGTTGTCCCTACGATAGACCACCTAACGTCCTCATCTGTAACCTCTATGTCTAGCTTATCACCCTTTTTGCCACGCTTAATTATCTTTGCTGTATTCGTCACATTAAACCCAAGCCTAACCTCATCACCTTCAATTTCATATTCTATAAAGCTTTCCGGAGGAAGCTCTATCGTTATTAGTGCTACGTGTGCTGGGTCTAAAGCTATTGCCTTAACCCCTTCGGGCTTAATGATCATTGCCACTTCGTCAACTATTTTCGATAACGACTCTAGAATGTTATAGAATGATTTTGCATCGGGATAAGATAGTCTAGCCTTACCCATACACTCCTACCCCAACTCTCTATCAGTGGACTAGATAGGGTATAAGAGTGAGGCCCCACAACACATGTATGCCAGGAAGCCCTAGAGCTAGACATTGGCGGTAGAGAAGAGAAGGCGGATAAGACAATGAGCACGCATTACGATGATGTAGTTAAATCATGGAAGAGAATACGTGACCTAATAGACTACGCTATAGAAACAAGGATAAGTGAACTACCTGAGACAAAGATAGTAGATGCCGCTAAGTACATAGCAATGGGTGGAAAGAGGCTGAGGGGGTTTCTAGTAGTGACCATAGCTACTCACCTTGGCGCACATGCAAAAGAAGCTCTTGATGCTGCCGTAGCCATTGAACTCGTGCATGCTGCAAGTCTAGCCCTTGACGACATAATAGATGAAGACTTTATGAGAAGAGGAGTCGAAGCTGCATGGGTAAAGCTTGGAGTGAAAAAGGCTGTAATGGTATCTAATCTGCTCATACCCTTTGCACAACAGATAGTCTACGAGAACTATGGTATTGAGGCTCTTAACAGAACGGTGGCTGCGTGGCTAGACATATCAAAAGGAGAAGTTATAGATGCCTTTCTTCCAATTGATGATCTTGGAGATGAAATATACTTAGAACTCATAAGACTGAAAACAGGAGCCCTTTTCAGGCTTGCAGCAGAATTAGGGGTGATAGCAGCCAATAGACACGACTTACTAGAAATTGCTTCCTCTTTTGGAGAAAAACTGGGCATGATATACCAGATAGCAGATGACATTAGAGATAGCAGAAACCCAGAAAAAATAGAGAAAGAACCTAGCCTAAGACTATTCCTTAAGTGGGCTACGCCTATAGACAAGGCATATGAAATGATAAATAAAATGCTAAATCAAACAGTATATTTACTTCATGAGCTAATAGAGAACTATGAATCATCAATACTATTTAAACTACCTAGATTTATTGTTGATGCAATGCTAAATCCTGAAAAAATAAAATAACCAAAATAGCTTTTGGAGTCTGATGTACCATGGAGAAAATAAACATTATAGGTGCAGGCCCAGCAGGTTCCGCTGCCGCATTCTTCTCTGGGCAAGAGGGATATGAAGTAAATGTCTATGATTTCTCCCCCTGGCCAGGCTTCAAAGCTTGCGGATGGGCAGTTCCAATTCAAATAGAGAGACTGGTTAAGATACCTCGCGAATTCATATTATCCAAAATAAGAAGATTCAGCGTATACCTTAATGACGAGCTTATTCATGACAAGGTTTTGGGTATGTGGGGATACATTATAGATAAACCAAAATTCTTAGAATACTTACTATCTTATGCAAACACAATAAGAAAACACGTCCGTATAGACCTTAATGATAGAAATGGTAAACCTCAACCAATAGTTCTTGACAATAGTATGAATAAAAATACTACTATACTAGCAATAGGCGCTACGCTAAATCACCTAAAAAAACGATACAATAGTATGGATGATGTAATTTATGCTGTGCAATACGTAACCAAAGTAAAGGAAAGTCCAGTAGACCAGGATACTATTGAATTAAGATTCTATGGTGACATGATAGGATACCAATGGATCTTCCCAAGAGGAGATAACATCATAGATGTAGGGGTAGGAGGGTATGCTTCACCACGAGATTATCTAAGGATGCTTTACGATGCAGTAAAAAGAATTACTGGTACAAAGCCTGAAACAACAAGAATAAAGGGGGCATGGATCAATATCTCTGGCGTAGACTTTGAACTATTAACATCTGACCCCCCTGTGATAGGTGAAGCTGCAGGATTCGTTTATCCTATTACTGGAGAAGGCATAAGACCATCAATAGCCTCCGCTAAAGCTATTATAGAATACATTAAGGGAAACAAGAAGTGGCAAGACCATATAAGACATACTATCAAGTGGATAAAAATACAAAGAATACTACTTAATAGAGCACTAAAAGCTTCAAGACGCACTAGAGAAGACCTCCTCAAGAAACTCCCACTAGAATACTTCGTAGGCATAGGCATAGGCGAACTCACAATAAGGCAAACAATGGGACTACTACGTTACTTACCCTCAACAGTGGTTTCAGCAATAAAAAACATACTATTAAGTTAAGAGAGCAACACTCAATACAACACGGCTATGATGAATAGCAAACCAGGTGAGCCACACACAGATAAGGCTATGAACGCGAGCTCTCTCACTGAGCAAAATCTATCTTGTCCACTACTCATCCAACCCTATAAGAGAGACACCTAAAGTCTTCCGATGAGGAAGAGATACCGGTCAACAAAGCCACTAGCTGGATGCAGAAGCCGGACCCTACCGAGGAACCTCAGAGGAGCCAGGGGAGCAGTCACCCCAAGACTTGGCTTGGTCCTCTACGTCCGACGGTTCTTCATCGGCATAATATTATTCACCCTTAAATACAATATAATCATCACGTAATATTGTCTCCAATGTAATGATTTATAGAGAATAGGGAGAGCTTAAAATCAGACTATCGACCCCTCCGCATCCCCCATGCTCTTCGTCTTAAAAGGGTTGGTCTATGTCGGCTTCATCATCTTAGTGGGCAGGACAACCCAAACACTATATAGTCTGCTTAGGGTGATTTATGCGGTCATAGCCCCACAGCCCTCTTAATATATTCACGCAGTGCATCACGGCCATTAGTATAATATAACTCTACATACTCAAATATGGGAGTTCGCCGTAAAGCCTCATTAAATATCTTTATCGCCTTTACATTACCAACTTCCAATTCTATATCGGCACAAACCTTCCACACCATGTCTTGTATATTGGACACAATCTGCGAATCAACACTATCTGCTTGATGGACGAGCTGGGATTCAAGCATACTAAATGGTATAGTGCCGTGAGTCTCTGCAACAGCACGAATAAGCTTGTCTGGCGCCTTCCTATACGAGAGTTCTGCTACTAACAAGAAATCATGGCTAAAATACCAATCGCTCCGAGGCCTGTAACCTCCTGTTAAAGGATCATGCTCATATTGATAATATTTAAATACATCATGTAGTATCGCAGCCGAGATGACAAGGTCTCTATCCACCTTAGCACCATACACACTCCTATAAACATCGACAAGTCTTTCTGCTATTTCCGTCACACCTAAAGTATGATCCAACAAGCCGCCAGGATACGCATGGTGCTTTCTTGGAGCAGCAGGACTTTCAAAGAAGCTTATCCTTGCTTCAACATTTGTAAATGTAACCTTAGGATCTTGAATTATGCTCATTACAATACTTCTGAGCTCACTATCACCAATGCTCTCAGCTTTCTCTATGATCTTACTAAACACTCTACGCACCCTAACGTCAGAGCTTGTTGACAAGTACAACACCTCAGCTAAGCCAACAACGTCTTTACATAGGATACAGAAAAGTACAGCACATTAAGAATTACGACTTATGGATTGTGGTGCGGGGGGTGGGATTTGAACCCACGCAGGCCTACGCCAGCGGGTCCTAAGCCCGCCCCCTTTGACCTGGCTCGGGCACCCCCGCACTCCAGCGGCAGGACCGAGGCTCTTTGTGTCTCCCACTAATATTCTGGCCTCTCTACTCGAGAGTTTATCAAGTTTACCTTAGCTTAGCGAAAAACACACCATTTTGGCTAGTATACATCTTACACAATAAAGATTCTTATTACCCACTAAACACCATACTTTTACAAATTCTAATTTAAACCTAGATGGTGAAATGGGGTGGAGTCAACTTATGAAATATTTGCAAGGGCTCTTATAAGCCTCATAGTAAAGCATAGGAAACCCGTAAAAATTAAGCGCGAAATATGGGGCAAGGTTGTAGAGCCCTACCCTCAGAAAAGCGGGATTACTCAGCTTACAAGCAACAATACTGTCATAGAAGTGGGGCGTCTGGGCAGTGTATATGGCTACTTGAGGGTGACAACTGAATTTTGTAGAGTAGAAGGTGTACTCTTGTATGGTCAGACATTCGTAACATTCAAACCCAGCACAGTACTCGGCTGTGATTATGTAGAAGAGTCCTCCACGCCTGGGCTGGAGTTGGCTAACTAGTCTCAGAATGATTTTATCTATGTAGTTTTTCTATTAACCTTGATATTTCATCAGCCAAATACTCTATAGCTTCTTTTAAATACACCTCATTTTTAATATATTCCAAGGCTTGTCTCAAAGTTTTCCAAAACTCACCAATGGTAGTTATGAGTAGCTTATCACGTATATCGTCTTCTACACCCATTAAGAGTCTACATAAGCTATTAGGGCTGGGAGTGAGTGTTCCATGAATATATCTTGATACTGCTGAAGGGCTCACACCCATGAGATAAGCAACGTCTTTTACTGCATACCCTAAGGACAAGATCTCCTCGATAATTCTACGCCGCGCTGAAGGCGTCAGAGCGGTAAAAATCTCACAGAAAGAATTACTACTGCGCACGAATTACACCCTAGCTTTTAGACAAAGTACTATGACAGGAGCACGCTATTTAACATTATTCTCCTCTAATGTTTTAGCCTGCACACATCATTACAACATACTCTCTTATCTCGGCTAAGAGCCTAGGCGAGAGAGTGGACCGGTACTCTCTAAGCATTTTTCGAAGATAGTTATCCACCATGCAACCAGTAAAAGCCCTAATGCGATGTAGACCCCCAATAACTTGAGAGACGTTCTTAGGCTTAGCTGATAGTGTAGATGACTCGTAGTCCACTATGAAGGGCTCTGGCAAACCTTTCTTACATAAGTCTAGAATGACATGGTACTCCGGCCGTGCAAGTTCGTTGTGAGCTATCCCAAGAACATCAAGCACATAAGTTTTATCGATAATCAATCTGAGCAGATACTTCCGCTCGAGACTGCTCTTTGGCACATATTCACCAATAATAGGCCCTAGTACAGGGGTATAGACGACGAAGTATTTATCTACAGCTTGTAGTCGTGGCGCGACACCAGCCATAGAAGCTACACTCCAGACGGATCCCTCCCATAAAAGTGACTTTCTCCTAGAATCTGGTCTTAGTGCCTTAACGGCTACGATGTCACCATCTAACGTTAATGCTAAGAAGACATTACTAGACCATCCACGACCAAGAATTCTTAGTCCAGCAACACACGTTTCTCCATAATTTACAAACTCTACAATATTAACTCTCTTTAGAGAATCTATTAGCTTATTGCAAAACTGACTATCTGGGTTAGGATAACATATTGCTTTCTTAGCTTCAACAAGCTTTAGCCGCCTCTCAGCCAGTATGGTCTCTTTAATGCAAAGGTTACGGCCCATCCCGGATCTACCATCTCAGCTGCTTCCACAGCCTCTAGACCTTCTAGGATACTTATTGACTTAACACGTTTCCTCATACTGGCTGGGAGCATAACCTCTAGCTTTTCCCTAAGAAGAGAGGCTGCAGTACTATGCTTAGGACGGATAAGCACTCTTAGCCTGCCCTCATCATCTATCCAGGGACCTACAACATCGTTCTTATCATTCATAGTCAAATATTTCTCAATGAATACAAGAGAACGTTCTCGATCCCACACACTGGGCCCCTCACGTAGCATATAATTACGCTTACCACTTTCAAGTTCAGCAATTACAAGAACAACATTATTTTCAGCACCAACAAAAGGTCTTATATCAACTACCTTAAACCCATGAGAGGCTAGTAGCGAGGATATCAGTCTCGCCATTCTGTTAGCTAGACCCCATAAGTTACTAGGAGATTCCGGTTCCTTAAGCTTAAACAGTGTGGCAACAGTATTCTCAAGCCTTGCACCCATAACCCATGCTAGCCTAGAGGGAAGAGAAGGCTTATAGACATGGAAAAACCTTCTAGAAGGATTTCTCATATACATGCTTGATGCAAGACAGAAGCTCGCTAAGCTCCTGGATGAAACCGATGCTGCTACATTCCTATCAGGATCCACGGGGTCCGGAACAAACATAACGCTGTCTGGGTACTTATCAAATAAGGCTGAAGAATCAACATTCTCTAGTTCTATAATTACTGGCGGCTTCCAAGATGATGCAGCTCTTAAAACGTCACGGAAACAGCCATACTTTACAACTAGGAGTTCAAGCAAGTATCCTGAAAATCCTCTAACACCAACTTCAGCTCCATAAACACCTATGCCTTTAGTAAAGGACTTCAAAAGCCTAACCTCGTCTCTCTGCTCACTAGTAAGCCTTGACTTGACATACTCTGTATGAAACGGCGTTCTATCAACGGCCGTAACAATATTGTCAGGATCATCTACTAAGCAACCAGGTACAAGCTCTATCCAAAAACCATCAACAAGAAGCCTTACATAAGGATGTTGAGCGTATCTAAGCTCTACTCTAATACCACGCCTCAAAAAAGCAGGCACAATCCTTTCAACAAATACAGAAACATTACTCAGACAGTCATCCTTCTCAAAGAGTACAAAGACATCAATATCAAGTTCGCCTCGTAGCCAAGTATCTTTAGCATAACTACCCTCTATACGAACTTCATGACCACTAAACCCTACTTCAGATAAGGCTTCACCAATAAGCTTCAAGGCCTTAGAGATTACCCGTCCAACACGCTCATAATCACTCCTTCTCGGCTTAATACTCTTTAACACCTCAACCTCAATACTTGAATGCTCACACACCAAGCATTACTCCCTAGAAGCTATAGGTCTAAAACCAAAGTTAATCCTTAACGCGGACAAGAAGACAAAGTAGATAAGGCTGAATAAGAACAGACTTTCCCTTGGCTGTGAAGAAGGCTGGTATTTCTGAGTCTAAGGCGCCACATGCTGAGAGACACCAGTGCAGAGCCATAGACAGGTAGTCTGGAAGGAGGGAGCAGTGTGTCCTTACTACTCACATCCTCTCCTCAAGATAGCTCTTAAAAATCCTTAAATAGAGCCTGGCTAAGAGCTCAGCTGTACAATCATCAACCTGTAGCCCATAATGCTCACGAAGAAGTCTGCATTCAGCTTCAATAATCTCTGCAGAAGTCTTCTCAGCATACATATCGAAAAACCGCTTGTTAATACGTAGAAACACGTGGCCCCACTTAAAAAATTTAAGTAGCTCCTTAGCTTGATTACTAAACCCTGCAATGTATAACGCTGCAGCCAAAGCTTCTACGCTACTTAACAAGAAGGGTTTACCATAGTTAATAGGGTTTGCAGCAATGAGAAGAGGTAATCTTCTCCTTATACCGCCAGGAGGCATACGCAGACTACGCCAGCTACTATCGATTACAACAAGCCCCCTCTGCAACACCATACTACGATCAGAAATTGATACCGGTGTGAAGGAGAACGGATCAAGCACAATCATGCCAGGCTTAATACTCCTTATCTGCTTTGCAAGACCTAACCTGACAAGTTTTAAAGCAGTATTAGCTTTAGGATTGTCGCCGCCAATATAATATACATAAATCTTAGCAGTAACACTTTCCATGAAATTGCTCCCATAATAGCTACTCTTTCCAAACCAAAATAATACCCAATAATTTCAGCTAGAAACGTAGTATGCTTTTTATCCTTATTCACACCCACTTTAGTATACTCGGTGAAAATATGTACAAAGCAGTTGTCCTCATAAACACTGAAATGGGGGCTGACGAAGAAGTATTTGATATACTAAAATCACTACCTGAAGTTAAAGCAGCGTACATGGTCTATGGTCTGTACGACATAGTAGCAATAATAGAGAGCGATGATATGAACAAACTGAGAGACATAATATATGCAAAACTAAGGAGTTCCCCGCGAGTACGTTCAACATTAACAATGGTTGTCGTAAAAGGCTTTGAAAAATAATAGCCCCACAACAACGTGACATAATCGTCGTATAGATTGTTTTATGTAAGGAAAACCCGTTACAAATAGCCCGCTGTTTAAACACAGCTCCTCGCAAAACAACTAGATCAAAGAGGCCTACGAGTAAAAGTCAATGCTTGTTTTCTATATGAATAAAGGGGACACAATACTATGGCTATATTAGCTATAGGCATGGACAGCTTCGACACAGCTTATGCTGGATGCACAACACACTTTACATCACTACTCTTACTTGAACTCCTTAATAGAGAGATAAGAATACTTGACTACCCATGGCTTATCCGCCTTAATCCTGCTGCTCCCTGGAAGAGCAGAGGGAATGGTGCAACTGCAATACTATTACAAATAGATTCTCGACATGAAGAGGAGGAAGTTATTTCTACAATTAAGCCACTACTGAAAGTATATACAAGCTTTGAGCGACACAAGAAAGCGAGTATAGTAATAATGAGAATTGAAGGAGAGAACCTCGCAGACTTCTTCGTAAATAGGAATCCCTGTCTCAAACACATATATACAAAAGCGGTACACGAAATAGTGGACATATCAGTTGCACATAACTGTCTAAAGAAACTAAATACGCTATATGTCTACGGCAAAGAGAATAGGGGTATTATAGGCGCATTATCAGCCCTTGGAGCAGACTTAACTAATGACTTCACATTCGAGCTACTAACGTATAGAAGTCCAGAAAACTGGCTCCGGAAGAGGACAATCAACGAAGACACCATAATAGAGTTCGACTTGAGATATAGACCATTAACCTTCTCTAACTACGACTACGAGAACAGTAAGCCACTAATCTCACCCCACACTCACGACCCTGTACTCTATGGTGTTAGGGGAGAGGAACCAGACATACTGCTCAAAGCACTAGAAATCATAGATACAGGAGAGGAAAAACCAACACACTGGACAATATTCCGTTCAAACCAAGCAACAAACATACACTTGAGACAAAAACAAATATCCGATATACACCCATACGATAATCCTATCCTCCAAGGCGTAATAATAGGGAAACCCCACGCAACGCCAGGAAGCCATGTAATAGCAATACTTAGCGACAAAACAAGAACAATAGATATAGTTGCATACCGCGAAACAGGACGTCTGAGAAAAATACTACTTCAATTAGATATAGGAGACGAGGTCATAGTTGCAGGACAAGCAAAGATACACAGAGATAGGCTAACACTGAACTTAGAGTACATACGTATACCCACTGTACATCACTACTTCATAAATCCGACACGATACTGTGATAAAAACACCATATATCCACCCCTCTCAACAATTCACCATTTATCAAAGCCCCCAGAGAGATGCCTCTATAACAAAAAGAAAACTATCAGAGAACCCTCACAACACGAAATAAACAGTATAGCTGGCACATTAGCCTAACAACAAATTTACTGTTAAGTAAACAACCCCTTAACTTCTAGTGGAACCCACTTTACACCCACATACACGTTCTACCTGACAGGCAACTAGCATTGTATTAATTCAAAGTAACACTCGGCATTACTACGTGCACACCCCTCTGCTTCTCTTACTAATGAATGCTGCATACTGGCTGAGTGTATGTAATAATTTTCAAGTGCATTATGTAGTGTTAACTTATTATTTTGTTTGTATAAACTAGAATAACTAGAAGATAAGTATAGTTTTCTTCTAAATGAAAGTGAAAGAGGGTTCTCCAAGTGAAACAGAGGGGTCTCAGGCCATGTTTGTGCCTCCTCGGATTATGAAACATTTAGAGTAGCTATGAATTAGTTAAATAGGTAACCCCTCAGCTTCGTCTGGATCCCACCAAGATGATTTGTGTTTGAGAGCGCTTCAAGCACTACTTTTAAGAATTTAAGTAGTGGCTCGCCACAAGAAAATGGATGAGCGAGGAGGTGTGAGAGATTGGCGCGTACTAAGCGCAAAAGCAGGAGTGACGATGAGGGTAAGTCTAAGGATACAAGCCCTACTGTCTTTACTGCTGCTGGACTACTAGCATTTAGTGAGGAGGAGGCTCTCGTAAAGATAAAGCCTGTGCATGTGTTAATGGTCTCTATAGCGTTCATGCTAGCTGTTATTCTAACTAGCATACTCTAGCTCTAACCTGACATGGAGTCGTGCAAAGCTAATATGTAGGGATACAGTAGCAGTTATTCGGAACATATTGTTTTAACGTGCACCCTCTTATCCTCGTTAGCTTCTAGTGGTGATTCTGGTGGACATGAGATGCATTCAGGAAGCTATGAAGAAAGCATACATAGATAGGGATAATGCACGAGGTGTACACGCCACGCTTGCATGGCTTATTGAAGAGGTTGGTGAGTTAGCAGAGGCTGTTCTCAAGGGTCGTAGAGAAAGTGTTGCTGAAGAGGTTGCAGATGTTATAGCTTGGGCTCTTAGTATTGCTAACCTGTTTGATGTGGATGTAGTTGAAGCCTTAACCAGGAAGTATAATAGGGAACTAAAAGACGCAGGATGTATTAAGCCTTCTTAATTGTGTCTAAGATGTCAAGCGCCTTCTCTGGGGCTTTTTCTGCGAGAGTACCCACAACAATAGCGTCGGCACCTGCGCCAACGATCTCTCTAGCCGTCTCCTTATCCCTTATGCCTCCGCCAACTATTAGTAGTAGCTCTTCTCCTCCACGCCGTGCACTCGCGACACCTTCTACAGGTACTGGGCGAGGAGCCCCACTTCCAGCCTCAAGGTATAATGCGCGTAAGCCTAGAAGCTCAGCTGCAGCGGCGTATGCGCCCAACACGTAGGTGTTCTCATAGGGTACAGGTAGAGCTCTCCCTATGTGGCCTGCTGCACCGCCATGACCTACTATTATGTAGCCTGTCGGTATAGCTTCAAGCCCAAGCATCTTTATGAGTGGTGCAGCTGAGACCTGTGCACCTATAATCCAATAGGGATCCAGACTGTTTAGGAGCGTCATGAAGAGTATGGCGTCTGCACTACCAGCAATGTTGTTTAACCCGCCCGGAAACAGTATGAACGGTAGCCTTATACCTTCATTTCTCAACTTTGCAATGTACTCATCTATATGGTATGGTGTAACGTTTAGACTTCCACCAATCAGTAACGCGTCTGCACCATGCTCAGCAAACTTCTTCACGAGACTAGGCTCAAGGGGTTTCTCAGGATCAGACAATAGGAAAAACAGTTTCTCACCACTTTCCTTCTTCCTCTTCAGCTCCGCCTCCACTCTTCCCAACACTCTCAGCCTCAGCAAGCTCCTCAAGAGAGACCTTCCTCTCCCTCTTAGTGAACGTGTACTCAGCCCTCCCCTCGATGTAGGCATCAAGGAACTTAGAGTAAACGTCTACGGGGTGGAAGATCTCTGGAACCCACATCTCAGAGTATAGCCCACAACTCCCACAGCGTATAATGGCCTTCAATAAGCCAGCCTCATTCCTCTCCTTCTTCCTAATATCAACACTCATAGACCTAGCACCACAATGTGGACACTCAAAGATAGTCGGCAACGTCCTCACAGGTCGCAGCAGCTGCGGCTTACGATACTTCCTCCTCCTTCTACCCATACTAACACACCCAGGCTACACACTTGCACACACAACCACATATATAGTAAGTGGACACAACAACTACCATCCACAAGAGAGTAAAAGAGCAGAAAGAGGGGCCGCTTAGTCGGATGCGGCCGGAGG
>JALTZF010000129.1 GCA_027046265.1 Pyrodictiaceae archaeon | reverse complement strand
CTCTACAACGCGAAGCGGAGACAACGTGCCAAGAATAACAGTAACCTCCCCCACACCAGCATCCCGAAGATCCTCCAACACCCACTGCGAGACAGGCTTCCCGGCAACCCTTATTAACTGCTTAGGACCAGTATGAGTCAAAGGCCTAAGCCGAGTACCAAGACCACCATGCAACACAACACCACGAACCATCGGATCTTCACCTATACACTCACATTTTCAGTAAGTATTTAAACTAGAAGCATAGCCATATTAATATCATGCCGCTACTTGATTTCAAACCATGGAACAATTCTAAGTTGGGGCAACGGAAGATCCATATGGAAGAAGAGTCCATACTCGCCAAGGAGTTCGCTGTGGTCAGAAAATCACTATCTTACCCTCAATGCGTGTCACAAGATCAGAAACATAATCTAGAACCCATAAAAAGGATTCCTCGTGTATAGGTGGCGGATTATAGTGTTTAAGCTTGTGTTTTCTTTCCCAAAATAATCTTTTAAGACTCCTAGTATTATATGGTCAATAGAGAATTTTCCAGCAAATCTGCCTAACCTTCTTACTGCAAAGTCGGTAGTTTGTTCTTTTATTATCATCATACTTTGACAACTTTGAAAGCACACTTCCAAGCATAACATAAGGTGAATGTGGCTGAACATAGTGTACAACTAGTCTCATCATCCCAGGGAACTTTAGTCCCTTCAACTTCGCTCTAGAAAGGGCTACTTTAACTCCGAGATTAACCTTATTGGGCGGGACGGTCCCTAGGTCATTGCTCCAACCCCAATCCCAGACCTCTACGATATCGTAAAAGATGTGCTTAGCATCAAATGACTTTAATAGTGACCTCTTGTTAACCATGGGAGTTGCTGAGACATATATTGTATCCCTCCGCTCCCTATCTAGCCAAGTAGCTTTAAGCCAATCAATAGTGACACTAGCAGGACTAACTACTGCCTTAAGTTTTCCATCAAGGTACTTATATACTACCCTCGAAAAGACATCATACCGACATGCATCAAGCACTATGAGTACGTCAAATTCACGCTTCGTTATGAGTTCCTTTTGATTCTCGAGATTAGAAGTGAACTGCAAAATTGGGTTATAACGAGCGTATTTATGGAGTATTCTGTAGGCATAGTACTTGTATTTCATTGATGTTAGCCATAACCCTGTAGTTAAACTAAACAAGTCAAGCTTAAGGTAGTCTTCAATGTTGTCAAGCCTTAACAGTTTCTTAATATCCAAGTACCTGCACCCGACATTGCTCTCTCAAGCTCATGTTACTAATTAGCTGTTTACTCGTTATGAATAATTTATATCATATGACGTTGTAATCATATGCTTAGATAGCAGTTCTGTTATAGTGTAATGTCATTATGATTAATCATTATGATAGGTCTGTTATGGGGTTGTATGATGTTCAAAGAGGCTTGTCATAATCCTTTGAGTATGTTTTAAGACTCTTAACAGACGTTATTATTGTAAAACTCTTTTTCAATTATCTTTGATCGTCGTGTCAAAGGCTAAACTTCTCGTTATAAACTGTTGCGCATGAAGGACTAAACTGCCAAGCTGAAGCATACATTGCCCTAAAATTTGACACATCACTTCTGCATCACTCACTTGAGTTAGTCTCGACTAGTTGATAACGGTGTTATCAAGCTATCAAGACCAATCAATAAAGAGTCTCATCTGTTAAACATTTCCTTACGAAATTATAGAGTGACTGTGCTAACTTATAGCATCACGTAAAATCTTATTGTCTAACTCTTGTCTTAGCGTCATCACTACTCGTTAGAAGTGCAGTTTAATTATCTTTAACTGTCTGTAGCAATATAGCATAATAGTCTATACTTCCCATTATGTCCTTGTGTGGTGGGCGTGTTTGAGGAGGATTACCGTTGTTTACCATCGACCGTTGTCCAGTATCTATGGTGGTGCACAGCGTGTTATTGTTGATACTTATGAGGCGTTGAGTGTTAGGGGTTTTGACGTGACTCTTGTATCGGTTGTCCCGCCTCATAGGAAGGGCAGGGGGCGTGCATACAAGTTTTCCTTTAGGTATATTGAGGTGGTTGAGTGTCCCCTTGCTAGCCCATTTATTTACATGTTGCGTGGATTGACGTATTTACATCAGGGCTTAGGTCTTCCTTCACAATTGTTGTTCATGAGTTACGTTTTGAGCGTTTGTGGTGAATTGGGTAGCCTTGTAAATGGTAGTGATGTGGTGGTTGTTGAGGAGCCTTATGTTGCTGGGCTTATTGATCCTAGTAAGCGTGTGGTTCGTGTTCATAATGTTGAGTTTGAGTATATAAGAAATGCCTTGAGTGGCGTTAGGGTTGTCACTGATGTTTTTTCTCGGCGTGAGCTAGAGATGCTTTCTAAGTCTAAGCGTGTTATAGCCATGTCTTATAGAGACTACTACATCTTCAGGAAGTTGCTGGGTTTGTTTGATTTGGGTCCAGAAGTGTTCTATGTTGAGCCCATCTTACTTGTAAGGGGGCGTAATCTTGGTTTAGAGTACTTGCACAAGCGTGGTCTTGAAGAGAAGAAATACGTTGTGTTTGTAGGCTCTTCACATTTGACTAACGTGTACTCTGCTAGGGCTTTAATTCGCTCTGCTCCTCGCCTTAAAAGGCTTGGTGTGAAAATTGTTGTTGGAGGAGGTGTGTCTCAGTACTTTAGGGGGAAAATGCTCCCAGAGAACGTGGTTGTCACGGGTTATCTTGGTTTTGATGAGTTGAGAACACTCTATTCTCATGCATTAGCGGCATATGTGCCGCATCCGCACAAGAGCGGTGTCCCTATAAAACTTGTTGAGGCCATTTTGCATAATGTTATCCCTCTTGTCTCGAGAAGCGTTCTGGAGCCTATACCTTTGGTTAAAGGTCTTAGGGACGGTGTGAATGTTGTTATGATGCAGCGATATGATGATGCGGATGAAATGTATGCTATAATTGAGAAACTAGTTAAAGACGACAAGTATTATGAGGAGCTCTTGAGGGGCGTTACAAGCCTATCTAGACGATTTGAACCAAGCAGGCTAGTGGAAAAATATGTTGCAAGCTTGTTCTCGAAGACGGGGGCAGAAGCGTAAGGTGATGTGTTAGTGGCTAGGATACTATTGTTAACTGGGCATTATCCTCCTCCGTTTAATGCTGGTGCTGTTAGGGCTTACTATATGGTCCAAGCTCTTCGTAGTCATGGTCATTATGTGGCTGTTGTCCCTCTGGTTCATACTCGTAATAGAGAGGGCTTTTTCGGCGAAAAGGTTGTTGTAGTTGGTAGCCTTGTCTCGCGTGAGGGGGAGGGTGTTTATCGGAGGCCTCCTCTTTATCTGCGGGTTATTGATTTAGCCTATAAGCATTTGTGGGTTCGTGGTAGGTTAGCGAGTGTAGTCGAGGAGTTTAGTCCGGATGTTGTGGTAGCTACTCTTCCTCCTGTTGAGGCTCCTCCTCTTGGCTTGAAGATTTGTCGCCGCTGTGGCTGTATGTTTGTTGTTGATGTCCAGGATTTAGCTGATGATTATCGTGTCATGGAGAGGCCTTGGCTTAGTCCTGTTATAAAGCTGTATTTTAGAAGGGTTTATGACGCTATAAGAAGGGCTGGTCTTGTTCTTTCTACGACAGAGTACATGGCTAAGACGCTATATGAGAGGACGGGTAATAGGAGTATTGTTGTGGTGCCTAATGGTGTAGATAACTCTAGATTTACTGCGTGCTATGAGAAGAGGCTTACCAGGCTTCATGAAGTTGTTTCAGGGGATGCGGTTCGTGCTATGTTTCTTGGGGATCTGAATTATAGGTATAATGCTGAGGCTGTAATGGCTTTTGTTAGGGCTGTTGAGTGGCTGGCGCGTCAGGGCTTTAAGGTAGTCTTTGATGTTATTGGGGCAGGCGTATTTCTTGATAAGGTCAAGGATCAGGTTAGGAGGCTGGGTCTAGAGGGGAGAGTCGTACTGCATGGCTATTTGCCTTATGAGAAGATCCAGGATATCATGGTGCTAACTCATATGGGTATTGTGGGGAGGCCGGCAGTGGAGAACAAGTGGATAGTAGATACTTTGAGGCTGACAACAACAGAGTACTTGTCTTGTGGTGTTCCCTTGCTAGGGTTTGGGCCGCCAAACAGCTATGCAGAATACTTCATAAACAAGCATAGGGTAGGAGTCTATGTTGGAAGCAATGACCCTGCTGAACTCGGCAGGGCAGCCATTAAAGTTTTTGGGATGCTAAGGAGCCGGGGCGAGGAATTCGTCAAGCATTGTAGGAGTGTAGCTGAGCAGTACGACTGGCTAAAAGTAATGGAGAAATTTGCTGTTGTCCTTGAAGAAAAGACTATGTAGCTCTTAGGGGCTGTGATCTAAGCTTAGAATATTTACTGCATGGCTTCTCTTAGTAACTTTACGAATTCTCTCATCCATGCTGGTATGTCTGGTGGTATTCGGGCTGTTACTAGGTTCTTGTCTACGACTACTGGCTGGTCGAGCCACTCTGCTCCGGCGTTTACTACGTCGTCCTTTATTCCTGGGTAGCTTGTCAGTTTTCTGCCTCTTAGTACGCCTGCGCTTATGAGTATTTGTGGGCCGTGGCATATTGCGGCTACTGGCTTGCCTTGCTGGAAGAAGTGTCTTACTATGCGTTTTACGTGCTCGTTGTTGCGTATCCTTTCTGGGCCCCGTCCTCCGGGGAGTATTAGTGCGTGGTACTCGGCTGGGTCTACTTCTTCGAAGGCCTTGTCTGGCTTCACGGTGTAGCCGTGCTTGCCCTTCACGGGCTCGTGTGATGGTGCTGCCACGGTGGTCTCGTGGCCTTCTTCCTGCATGCGGTAGAGTGGGTATAGGAGCTCTATGTCTTCGTAGTCTGGGCCTACTAGGAAGAGTATCCTAGCCATGTGCAGCCCGTAGCGTAGTAGGGTTTGTTGGCGAGTATATTACTGTTATGCCAAGAATAAGCATGGGACGACTACTATGCTGTAGCGAGGCTGGTTGTGCTCGTGGGTGTGGGCTGCTTTTCTTGGGAGGGGTTACGGTATTACTTGCAGCCATGGTACTCGTTCGAAATCCTTGTCTAGTGTGGCGATAGTGGTTATACCGTAGTGGCGGCAGGTGATTACTATTTGTGCGTCTGTAGGCAGGAGTTTATACTTGGCAATAGCTTCTTTAAGCTCTTCAACTGACTGGTAGTCATTCAGTATTTTTATGTTTAGCTCTCCTATGAGCTCGTGAATGAGTTCTAGGGGCTCTTTGAAGGCCTCTGTTCCCTTTTCTGCAAAGAATCTTCTGAATTCGTGGTAGCTAGTTATGCCGTATTTACGCTTGGCGTAAGCCCTGAAGGTTACGTGGAGTAGTTCGTTGTAAACAATTACTGATATGACAGGTTCTACTAGAAGCTTAACTGCATCTCTGGCTTTCGGGGTTAGCTCGGTTTCGTAGAGGATGTTGTAGAGTATGTTAGTGTCCACGTATATCAATGACTATATACCTCTTCTTCGTAAGCTTCTAGCTCTCTAGCAGAAGCCTTGCCGAGTACGCCTACGAGTTTGTCTATGTTTGGCCTTCTTCTCACTATAACAACGACCTCTTCGCCATCTCTTAAATCAACGTCTTCTAAGAGTCTTAGCACACCCTTCTCATACACAGCTCTAACAACTAGAGTCATTCCTTTCTTACACCTAGTGTAAACTTACACGGTGTAGAACTATTATCTGTTTATTCTTAATTCTCAAGGGTAGAGTATTGGTTGAGCATACTGGTTTCGTCTTGGTGGTGGCTCCTTTCTCTGGTGCCTGATTAGCTGGCGTCTTGTCCTTGCTAAGGGGAGGGGTGTTGGTGTTTCTGCTTCCTTGTTGTCTTTGTTTGTTTTATCTTATTTTTATCGTTTAATACTATTTTTTCCTTGTGTATGGTAAGATTTATAGGGTTCTCTTTGTTGTGCTGTGTTCTCTACGTGGTGTTCTACTTTAACGGGTGATAATGTTTCGGGTGAAAACTGTGGCTAGGACCGTGGCTCGGGGGAGGTTTCTAGCATACGTTAGGGAGGGCATTGCTGGGAGGCTGTTCTCCCGTCGTGGCTGGCCAGAGGTTATTGGGGGCTTGTTGCTTGGTCTAGTGAATATTCTCTACTTTGTGCTTGCTGGTAAGCCCTTCAGCATATACACTGGGTTCCTCAACTGGGGTAGGCACGTCTACGAGCTGCTGGGCCTTGGCTGGCTTGCTGGCGCCCCTAGGGCTAGCCCCTTGGCTGAGAAGACTAGTGTTGGGGACATAGGCCTCCTCCTTGGCGCGTTGCTGGCTGCTGTTGCTGCAGGGGAGTTTAGGCTGCGGAGAACCAGTCGCGAGGGCTACTTTGACGCCATCCTCGGCGGGCTACTCATGGCTCTCGGGGTGGTGCTGGCTTTTGGCTGCAACTGGGGCGGGTTTTTCTCCGCGATAACAGCATTGAGCCTCCACGGCTACGCTATGATGGCTGGCCTAGTTGTTGGAGGCTACCTCGGCCTACGCTATGTCGTGTGGAGGTCTGAGAGGCTCTTCGAGAAAGCCCTGGAGGGAGAGTTGCTCCTCGAGGGTGGTTCTGGCGCTGGTGAAGTCGTGGGTGAGCGTGTTGCCTCAGTGCCTGGGCCTCTTGTGGCTGTTGTGCTCGCCTTACTGGCCTTGGCTGCTGTAGCCCGTGTTGGGGGCCCGGTGTATGCTGCCCTGCTACTACTAGGAGTGGTTGTTGGTGTTGTGCTTCAGCGGGCCCGCTTCTGCTTTGCCACAGCCTTCCGCGACCTCTTGGGTGGGGCTGAGCAGGCCCGTGCTGCTAGGCTTCAGGCTGGGATAGCGCTGGGCATTGTTGTTGGGGCTACTGGTGCTGCAGCACTAAAGTATACTGGTGTCGTGGATCCTCTCGCCTACGTTAAGCCTGTGGGGCCACTAAACATTCTCGGCGGCGTCCTCTTCGGGTTTGGCATGGCAATAGCTGGGGGCTGTGCTTCTGGCAGCTTGTGGAAGGCTGCTGAGGGCAACACTGGGCTACTAGCCGCCCTCGCGGCTGCCGTGTTAAGCTACCCTATGTTCCGTAGCCTGGTGGGGCCCCTGGCTAGGGAGTACGCTTCTACTGGTGTCTTCTTGCCAGACCTCCTAGGCTGGGCTGGTGCTCTAGCCCTTGTCTACGCCTCAATGCTTGGCTGGGCCCTCTTCTCAGCCTACCTAGCCTACCGCCGTGGAGTTGACCCGTGGGGTGAGGAGTCGTGGTGAAGTTCTTCTCCAAGGGGAAGGGCGTGTACGTGCTCGACGTGACTGGGTATACGTGCCCATACCCAGTAATCTACACCCGTAAAGCCCTTTCAAGACTCAAGCCAGGAGAGAGGCTCGAAGTCATAACTGACAATCCTCCATCATGCGAGAATGTCCCGAACGCTGTGAGGAGGGATGGGCACGAAGTAGTTGGCGTTGAGAGTGTTGGGCGTGGTGTATGGAGGATACTCATAGTCAAGAGGGGGTGAAACCGTCTTGGCTGGGTGGAGTGAGAAGATAAGGAGAGTACGTGAGATGGTGAAGTACTATGAGAAGCTTGGCGCTAACCCATTATCACTAGCTACTGGTTGTGCTGTAAAGGTTGACCTCTTGAGGGTGGTTTACCCAGCCATAAGGCAGGCTAGGCCAGAACTCGAGAAGAGGGGCTTGAAGATAGCGCCCCGCGAGGATGCCGACATATTCCCACGTCCCTCAGAAGGTGTAGAGCTGCATAGGAGGATATACAGCCTAGGCCCGGGAACCAACGCCGACCCGAGGGACGTCGCGAAGATAGGGCCTAGCCACGCCATTGTGCTAGTGCAGGTCTACCAGAGGTATGCTGACAACCCAGTGTCCTTCCTCGAGAAGGTACTCCCCGTCTACGAGAGGATAGCAGAGTCTGGTGTCGAGATCTACATGGGCAAAGGACACTCTATAGTCACACCATTCCCCAACGACGAGTTCATGCTGGTAGACTACATTAAGCCTCTCAGCGGGAAAACCGAGGGCTTTACTGTCGCGAACAACGACACTATACACATCATAGACCCTACGAGGCCCCCCACAGACTACAAGCAGGTAGCAGGAGGAGTGGGGAATGCTCTGAACGACCTCTTCGTGCTGGGAGCACACAGGAACATAAGGATAGCACTAACAGTTAACGCTCCATCAGACGAGGTCAGGGAGCAGCTTCTTTCCAATGCTGAGAAGTACGCTAAGAGTATTGGCGCAGAAATCCTAGATGTACCGTTGCCGGATAAGGGTAGGCTACTCATAGGCGCCACAGTGCTGGCTGATACAGACAAGCACCCACCAGTATTCTACGACAGGGCCAGGCCGGGGATGAAGCTCATAGCCACGAGACCGTTTGGTGAGCTGGCACCAATAAACCTCTACCTTGCAGTAGTCGTGGACGAGGAGTTCGCGGGGATTCTCGAGGATGAAGGTATTAGTCTTGAAGAGCTGGAGAAGGCTAAGGAGAAGGCCGTGGACTACATTGCGACGCCTAATAAGAAGGCTGCAGAGGTGATCAGTAAGTACTTGCCAGAGAGCCGTGAAGACTACCGTGATGGAGAACACATAGTCGCGACCACGGACGTGACGGGCCCAGGGATATACGTTGTTAGGGAGCTAGCAGAGCAGATGAAGGCCCGCATAAGGCTCCACAGCATACCGCTACTATTCCCCGAGCACGCGAGGATAGCAGCCTCCTACCTAATACTGCCAAACGCTACTGCAGGCACAAACGGAGGCTACATAATCGTGGCCCCAGAAGAGCTAGCAGAGGACATAGTCAAGGATCTAAAGGCGGCAGGCTACAGCCCAGTAGTCTTCGGGGAAGTAGAGGAGAAAGGCGAGCCGGAGGTCATCGTGCCAGAGTACGTCACTAATTATGTTAAGGACGAGGAGATCCTCGGTAAGCTAA
>JALTZF010000128.1:7489-33500 GCA_027046265.1 Pyrodictiaceae archaeon | reverse complement strand
GCTATCAGGAAGGCTGACTTCATCTTCTTACCCACGGGGAGCCTTGAACAGCACTCGATACACCTACCACTCTTAACTGACACTATCCGAGCTGAAAACCTTACAAGGCTGCTAGCCGAGAAGGCCTGGAGTGAGGGCCTCAAAGTCTACGTGCTCCCAGCACTGCCCTACGGCGTCTCTGAACACCACATGCACTTCCCTGGCACAGTCTCGATAGACCCTGAAGCCTACATAGCGTTCATTGAGAGTATAGGCAAGAGCCTGGCAAGGCATGGGGCAAGGAGGCTAGCAATATTCAACTTCCACGGCGGCAACCTGGCACCACTACAAGTAGCGGCAGCCAAGATAACTTCACGCTACAACCTCCGGACATACGTGTTTGTCTGGACCCAGTTCGCCCGCAAGTACATCGAGGAACTCTTGAAGCCTGAGAAACGCTGGGGGCATGCATGCGAGCACGAGACAAGCATGATAATGCTCTTCAGACCAGACCTCGTAAGGAAGGAAAAGATACGCAAACCTAGCATTGTAAGCCTAGAAGTTGAAGGGATAGATGCTAGACCCATAGTCTTCCACTACTTTGACGAGATAAGCGATACTGGGGGATTAGGAGACCCAACAAAAGCCTCAGCAGAGAAGGCACGAGAGATAATAGAGAAGACAAACAATGACCTAGTCAAAGTGTTGAAGGAGATTATTATGTACGAGAAAAAGCTCTACAAGAAGGATTAGAGCAGAATAATCTAGAACCTACAACCTTCCCTCATTCTTAACACGTGATAAGTACTCTTTCTTGAGCCTCTCTATACGCTCAATAGTCTCCTCAGCTGAACGTCTAGGATCATCTAGGAGCTTCATTGATGCCGGATACATGGCGGCTATACTCTCCAGTTTTTCAAGCCTATTAAGGATAAGTCTTTTGAGCTCATCACATAGAACGTCTAGTTTCTCATAGTCATACGCAGTCTTGAGCAACTCCTCAATAACCCACCGCCTATCCTCCCTCACTGTTAAAGGCAAATCTAGTTTTGAAGCTATCACCCTAAGGTCGGGCACTGATATGTAGACACCGGCCTTCGCGGGGATAGCAAGTCTTTTTGCAAGACTCTTTAGTAGAGTCACAAGTGTTGCTCTTTCCTGCAAGCTGGACAACACCCCTCCCCAGGGCTACTTCGGGGTAGTAATCTTAACCTCTTTCTCTTCAAGTGCCCGAGTAAACTCACTGTAATCCCGCAACTTATCGCTATCCTCTAACACAACTACTTGTATAGGCTTAGGGTTACTGGCTAGTATAGCTGTTGAGGCATCAGCAAATGAACCAGCATAGTACACTCTCTCCCCACCGCTAATCTTATAGAACAAGCCTACGGTGTCATCGAAGGTGTAGTCTCCACTGTTATCTATGGATTCTTCAGCTATTCTCCTAAACACCTTCTTTAATGCAAGAATAGTAGCATAATCCACTATGGGCCTCTTGCCGGGCCCCCTCACCAGTAGGATTCTGTCTATAGAGCCCCATGCACCGGGCAGCTTCTCTAAAAGCGTAGACTCTGTGTATGCTCTCTGCGGAGACGAGAACACCGCTAGTTTAAGGTATGCGTAAAGCCTTGGATTACCCTCTCTAAGGCCCCTAATGGCTTCTTCGAGTTTTGAGCTAACACTAACCCTCTCCACGACAATTTCCTTGAGAGAACCGGGCGTAGTGTCTACCCAGACAGGAGCACAAGCATACTCCTCTACATCCTCCTCCTCAGCGTCTGATGGAGTCTCCTTGTAGTAGAATACTATGTCTGCCCTTCTTGCATCCTCAATACTCGACCCTGTAAACTCTGAGTACTCTCTCAGAAACTCTAAGTCTATACACTTCACGAACTTGGCAAGCTTAAAACCAAAGTCTCTTAATAGGCTAGAGATATTGTAGACACTCACAGCATCAACACGCTTTGAGTATGCATCGTAGAATACTATTGAGTTATAGTTCTCTATGAACGTCTTGCTCGACACTAGGTTACTTAGGACTTCTCGGATAACTTGCCAGTCAACAGCTTCTATGAACTTCCTAATAGAGATATAGAGGCTGGGTGGCCAGCCTCGAACCCTATACTCGCTCCATGGGCTAGAAGCAAATTTTGATATGATTAAAGCTGTGGCGAGAGGAGGGTATGCTGTGATAAGGTTTAGTATGCCTTTAAGCCTTAGATTATCTATAAATATGTTAATCATGGAAGCTCAGCCTCTGTAATACTCTGCATCTTCTTCTCGTGAATATTCTCAATAATCTCTCTAAGCTCAGCCCTAAGTATGGGGCATGCAAGCCCTAGAGACTCGTAGTAGAGTGAACAGTTGGGGTTTTTGCAGAGAACCGAGATTGGGACAAGAGTATTATCTATGATTATTGCGTAGACGTAATGGTGGTCAGTCTTGATTGTTGGTGGTATTAGGGCTGATATTCCCTTGAATGCAACTCTAAACCCGTCAACAACTATTCGCTGGTTCAAGCCCAGCATCTTGGATATGAATGGCACTATATTCTTGTACCCATTCTTTATGCCGAATCTATACACTACATCTGTACAAAACTTAAACACGTGGAGTGCTGCTTCTTCAAAGTAGCATATAGTAGCATTTACAAGGTTTAATTTGCGCCTTTTGACTATGCGTGTGAGTACGTAGATGAATGAGAGAAGCTGGTTAAGGTCTATGCCTAGAGACTTGAGAGGCCACATTGGTGAGAGACAGTTGTATAGTGAGGCAGCGTTGAGTATGTTGTTAGCGTAGAGGGCTATACAGCCCTTAGCTGATACAGCATAGACTCCTTTTCCAACCTCTGTTATGAGCCGGAGTTGCTGGAGTTTCTTACCATACTTGTATGCCTGGCTAAAACTTATGTCCAGTAGTTTTGAGACTCTGTAGAGAGTCATGGGGCCGTGTACGTATAGGGCTTTAAGAGTCTTCAATGATATGTCCTCGAGGGGGGGAACAAAGTCTTCAGTCAGCTCGCGCTGGAGAAGGTCATCGGGTATGTGGGGGCTATAGGCTAGGTTGGCGCCGCTTCTTTCTCTAGTCTTATGCAAGTAGTCCCACCGGTGTAGAACCAGCTGATGTATATACTATTTTCCATTTTTAGCTTTAACTTAACTGGTGTTTAAAACAGATATTTCACTTCGAATGAGAAATAATGATTATATTATTTTCAAGTGAAGCTCTCCACCTTGAAGGTCTACGTCAACTTCTAGAGGATACAAGGTGGTGTTGGATAGTGCCTAGATACGCTATGGCGACAATAGAGGATCTCTGCATGCTATGCTGGGCCTGTGTAGTAGCTTGCAAACAAGAATTCAATGTGCCATTGGGGAAGTGGAGGCTCTTCATAACAGAGTACTACTTCGGCGAATACCCCAATGTGGCCGGTGTAATGCTGCACTTGCCCCAGTGCAACCACTGTGAGAATGCACCATGCGTTAACGAGTGCCCTACAGGAGCCCTCTATCATGTAGAAGGGGGCATAGTGCGCCTAGACCCTGACCGCTGTATAGGCTGTAGAGCCTGTACAAGAACATGCCCCTATAACGCCATATACATCAACCCACGCACTGGAAAAGCCGACAAGTGTAGCTTCTGTGAGCACTTGATAGAGAAGGGCCTCGAGCCAGCCTGCGTGGCTGCCTGCCCAACGGGAGCTAGAATATTCGGTGACCTCGACGACCCGCAGTCACTCATAGGGAAACTGTACAGGGAAGGGAAGATTAAGCCTATTGGCGAAGTTGCTGATGTAGTCAAGCCGAGGCTGTTCTTCGCCCCTCTAGGAACGTTTAGGCCTATAGAGACTAGTGCAGGAGCCTTCCAGAAGTCAATCAAGGCAGACACTACCGTCAACAAGATAGTTGATAGAGAGCTTGACGTGACAATATGGAACCCCAATGCTGACCCTAGAGTACAGCCAGGCGCACTAGACAAGTTCAATCCTGACCCTAACGCCCTGGGCATGTGGGCTAAGATAAGGCTCAGTAAAGACCCTTCAATAGGCGAGCTGGCAGAAGTTGTTGGCGCTGTGCGGAAGGGCTTGTCACGGGCAGCAATAGCACTCCTCATACTTGTTGGCGCTGCCTCAATATGGTCCTCCATAATCCGTCCTGCACCAGCAGAAGAATAACCATGTAGCTAGGGGTGAGATTTCATGGCTAAACCTGTTCGCTACACAAAAGAGGGCCGGAAGGAAATACTGCGGTTTAAGCCCGTAACACAAGTAGCTCACTTCTTCTTGTTCCTTGGAATGCTAATATCTTTCATAACGGGGCTACCAATGTTCTTTAAACTGAACGATGTACCAGTCCTAATAGGCCTTGGAGAGCTGCTGGGACTGGGGACAGAGCCTCCCACATCACAGCTGATAAGTATTCTACACGACATAGTCGGCCCAGTACTAATGTTTATAGGTATTCTGATAGCATTAGCTGCATCTGTTAGGCCAAAAACTATACGAGAAGCCCTTCCCACCAAGGAGGACATACAAGTATTCATGGCGATTATAAGGTCGAGACTCGGCAAAGGCAAGAGACCCAAGGTGGGCTTCTACCACCCCTTGCAGAAGCTGTGGATATGGACAGTAGTAATTGGACTAATCCTTCTAGGAGTGTCTGGTGTGCCTATAGCTATTGAGAAGTGGTTCAACGTGAGGATAATGAGTGACTATCTTCGCGGCATTATGTCGCTACTACACATAATAGGTGCATTCATGTTCTTTGTAGCGCTACCCATACACTTTATAATGGCTATAGCCCCAATAAACTGGCCCATTCTCAAGTCCCAGTTCTTGTTCCGTGGATACGTGGATTTTGCATGGTGGAAACACCACCACCCCAAGTATGTTGAAGAACTTGAAAAGGAGGAGAAAAAGGAGGAAGGAGGAGGAGGTGGTGAAGGATGAGCTTGATAGAGCAGAATAAGGAGGCTAAACTAGATAGCGGAGAGTTTAAGCTTACAAGAAGAGAGTTCATAAAGCTAGGCATAGCAGCATCAGTTCTTGGCCTTACAGGTGTAGGCCTACAGAAGGCTAGAGCTGAGATTCTCCCAGAAGTAGAGGAGGCAAAGCCGTGGGTTAAGGGCAAGACTGGCAGGGTTAGAGGCTTCCCAGAACTCGTCCGTGTACCTCCTCCCGGGGATATCGTAGAGGTTGGCGGCGAAAGAGAACTCTCGACCCCGGAGGGCTTGAAGAGGGTTAGGTATAAGTGGTTTAAGAACTGGCTTGACTGGAAGGAGTACGAGGGCACACTATGGCCTAAGAAGGTTGAGAAGAGGTACTTCATAGCTACTGGGGGAGTCTGTGGCTTCTGCGAGACAAGCTGCCACTACATAGCATGGATAGACAAGGATACTAACCTAGTAAGAAAAGTGTTTGTGAACCCGTTTGCAAAGAACAACTGGGGCCTATGTGTCAAGGGTCAAGGTGTGGCGCAGGCAGCTTCAAACCCAGACCGTGTAACATTCATTCTCTCAAAAATAGACCCAAAGACTGGTAGGAGGATAGGCGAGAGAGGAGATGATAACTGGGTAAGAATAACATACGAAGAGTCTATCGAGCTTGCGGCAGAGTACTGGTACCGTGGACTATACGGCTACCTGGTCAAAGGCGACCCCAAAGAGGCCAAGACAGTATACTGGATGGAGGGGAGGCCTCTACAGCAGGGATGGGTTACCCATGGTGGATGGGGCAAGCAATGGGAGCAACAACACTCATTCCATAGCCACACTAACCTGTGTAGTGCAGGGCAGCGCCTAGCTAATGCGACGTGGACTGACAAGGATAGAAACAGCCCTGACTACTTTAAGGCAAAACTAATGATATTCCATGCTAAGGGCATTATAGGCGATACTGGCCACTACCTAATGAGCCACGGGCCCCGCGCTACTATAGCAAAATTCCGCGGTGGTAAAGTAGTATCTGTCAGGCCCATAGTCTTCCACACAGAGATACATGCAGACTACTGGCTCGCAACATGGCCTGGAACCGAGGCAATACTATGGCTTGCAGTAGCCAATGTTCTTGTCAACGAGCTCAACGCGGCTAACTGGGAGTTTGTCAGGAGATGGGTTAACTGGGACTGGTTCGTAAGGGATCGAGAAGGCATAATAAAGTGGCTACTAGAACGCGGCTACATTAAGACCCCTCCACCCGACGACATCTATGAGAGACTGCCAGACGGTCGCTACGCGATAAAGAGGGGCGCAGAGGCTAGGGCTTTTGAGTGGTTTAAGACAGCACTACGAGAGTACCTCTCGAACTTTACACCAGAGTACGCAGCCTGGGTTACAAGGCTTAATGCGCGCACTCCACCACCAGCAATGCCTACAAGTGACGAGGTGAGGAAGGGTGCCGAGCTCATACGCGCTATAGCCAGAGAGATTGCGCGGGCAGGAACAGCTATATCAATACATCAGTGGAGAGGGCCAGGCCAGACTTATGGAGGATGGATGACCGGCAGGGCACTCTTCTTCGCGGCTGTAGCTTTGACTGGTGCTTTTGGAACTGAGGGTGGCACTGGTACTTCTGGATGGCACAACATGAACTTTGTCTACCATGGCTGGAAGGGCAGTATAGCTTATAGGCTTAAGAAGAAGAAACTCTACGGGCCAAGGATATGGAATGAATACGTGTTCTCCCCAGAAGAACAAGCATTCGGCCACTACGACCCAACAAACCCGAACGTGTTCAAGTGGTATGACAGGGAGTGGCAAGAGTACTGGAGTAGGCTTGGCTTCCCACTACCAGACAAGATGCATGTCCACTTTAGCCGTGTAGTAAACCCATTAGCAACCTATCAGAGCGGCATATTATGGGCTAAGCTTCTAAGCGATAAGAATAAGGTGGAACTTGTAATACACTCAACACCCTTCATCAATGAGACTTGCTACTTTGCAGACATGATACTGCCAGAAGGCTTCTTCCACGAGAGGCATGAAGGCCAGCCAGCGTCGTCGGGCATATATGCTCCAGCAAAGTGGGTCTCTGTAAGGTGGCCAATATACTACACGTACCTGACACGCGTCAAGGGATGGAAGCCCAGAGACCCGCACGCCACGGCTCTCGAGGCAAACCAGCAGGTAGGCGTTGGGGATGCTGTATCTTACCAGGAGTGGAGCCTGCAAGTATACTGGCGGGCTATAGCTAAGGCTGTGCTGAGGGCTAAGAGGGAGGGTGTGCCGTTAAGCCAGCTCATAGAGAGCAAGAAGATAGACTATCTCGGCCTAGAAGTGGAGATTCCAAGCATAGCTGACCGCCTTGAATTCCTCATAGACTACAACCGTGGCAAACGCTTCGCCGAGCGCATGGGGGTCCCTGTAGAGAAGCTAGCCGAGGAGCTGGTAAAGAGGCTATACAATGGTGAGATAACGTACGAGCAGTGGGTCAATGAGATACGAAGAGAACTACTAATAAGAATTGAAGACTGGTATAACTGGTCTGCACACGAAGTCCTGCCAAGACTTGTTGACACATCAAAGGCTCTAGGCTTGGAGCCCGTAGAGTACCTTGAACTCTACCAGTTCTGGGAGGAAGTACCCGAAGTCTATAAGCAACACACCTATGAGAAGCCCGTACCCCCCGAAAAAGTTGCTAAGGTTGATCCAGTAACTAAGCTAGCCTTCGACTCTAAAGGCAAAGTTGTCGGAGTAGAAGTAGATGGTAGGGTGTATGCTGGCCAGAAGACCTGGTCTAGGAAGCTTGAATTCTTCTCGCTACCACTAAGAGAGCAAGAACTCATGGAACTATCAATACCCATATTCCCGAGAGAAGAACTCTTAAAGAGAGCAATACAAGGCGACCTTAATGCTACACAGCAGCTCATCAGTGATAAAATGCACCTAGTAATACCGATAATGGACTTCTGGGCTAGAATCCCAGGCCTCACCACGGGGATAGACCCGTCAAAAGGAGAAGCACTATTCGTTGCAAATGTTAGATTCCTGTTTGCCAGCGAGAATAGTAGAAGCCAGTACAACTGGTTCAACTACGAGCTATTCCCAGCACTATACCTCTGGGTAAACCCAATAGATGCTGAGAGAATGGGCTTAAAGACAGGAGACGTAGTCAAAGTCCGAGTACTAATACCGCCATTAAACGACCTGGAAGTAAGCAGCTTTGTGACAAAAGTATGGGTCACCAACCGTGTACGTGAAGGAGTAGTATTGATGCTACAAGGACAGTACCGGTGGAGGCCAGCGTGGTGGACAAAGGCAGAATACACAGTTAACGGGAAGAAGTACACTATCAATCCTTCAAGTGTCGTATTCACAGCATACGACATGAAGGTAGACGGTAAATCATTAATGGACGCTATACGTGACGGGTCATTCCACCGTGACTGGAAGAAGTTTGAAGCCGTTGTAGTAGAGCATACAAGGCCCATGACAGACGCCGAGATAGAGTCTTACTACGTTACAAGCCTGTACAAGGAGAGAGGAATGCCGTTCTGGGATCAAGGAAAGTATGTATGGTGGAAAGAGGCTGGCGCCTCCTACGACTTCATCTTACCACAGACAAACGACCCAGTCTCATGGACCAATATCTGGCACTTTAAAGTCAAAATAGAGAAGGTTGACCCCAAAGAGTATGGCAAACTAGAATACGACTATGAAGCAGCAAAAGCGGCATTTGACTTCTTCTTCAAACTACTAACACACGGCAGCCGCGGCCAACTAGCAAGGAGAATCTACGAGCTGTGGAGGTTACGGTGGGGCGGCTTAAGCCTAGAATTCCCAAGAATACTAGGAGTAGTAAAGGGAGAAGTAGTCGGCAAAGACTGGCCAGAAGTAGGATTCCGGCGGGCACACTTCCTAGGAGCAGGGGTCGGAGGAAAACCAGACAAGATAGCTTACAAGTGGCCTCCAAGGGTGCCAGACCTTAGAGAACTCCCCTAAGCCAAAACCTTTTTTAATCATCCCCAAACCACACTCTACTTATCTAATTATCTTGTCTTAATTGAGTGGAGAGAGTTCAAAGAGGGAAAACATAATGTGGCCCTGTAGACTGTAAATGGTACTACTGAGGAGTTAACAGGTGCTAACATAATGGGATTAGCGGATATTTTCTACAGGAATATTGCTAGAATAGATGAAGGCAAGTGCAAGGGCTGCCTTGTCTGTGTTAACGCCTGCCCCCTCCGTGCACTCGATGGGAAGCCGGGTTCTGTGCCACTGGTCAATGAGAATCTCTGTATAGGCTGTGGAATATGTGCTGACGTCTGCCCATTCAATGCTATAGCGATAAGGAAGAAGCTGAGTATTGTGCCAGTATTCTTCCTAGTATTAATAGTTCTTGCTAGCTCACTAACAGCCTACTACATGATACACAGTCCTGCACAGTCAGAGTCGCAGCTCGCGGAACCAACTAGGACCTTGCCGGGCTCTTTTGAGGAGCCTAAGGTTTCTATGGTTAATGTTGATGTATCATTTTACGAGGCTATGAACGAGGAAGCAGGCACATCGGGGGGATGAAGGGCTTTGAGCGATGATGCTGCACGTGCTGGTGTCTACAGGGTTTTATCTCATATCTATACGCGTGAGTTTGCTCTAGAGGACATCCCTAAGGTTAGGACTATAGTTGAGTTTCTCCCAGAGCCCTTTAGGTCTAGTATTCTTAGAGAGATAGCGTCTATGAAGGATGAAGACTTGTATCTTGCTCTACGAGTTGATTTTACGAAGACATTTCTCTTGTACGTGCATCCCTATGAGAGTGTATTCCTTGACGAGACTGGGCTACTGTGCACGGACTTGTCTGTTGAGGTGAAGAAGTTCTATTTGTCTTATGGCTACGAGCCAGACCTCGCCTCTGCTAGGGCGAGGTGTTTTGATCATATAGGTATAGAGCTTGCATTTATGGCGGAACTCGTTGAGAAGCGCGAGCATAGGGCTCAGAGGGAGTTCCTCGAAAAACACTTGGCCCGTTGGGCTCCGCTTTTTGCTGTAACTGTTGCTGATGTCGCCTCAACAGAGTTTTATAGGCAAATAGCTCTATTCACAGCACACTTTATCTTTGACGAATACAACACCCTGGCTTCAACTCCCCTAGACTAATAGTACATGGTTGTAGGAGTGGTGTAGCAGTCTTTGGCCCAAGAAAAGGATCCTTGTAAGGGCTACTACCTAGTACGTGACGAGGATTTTGTTGTTGCAGAAGCCCTAGAGTCTAAGAGGAAGATGCTGCTTCTAGGTGTTCCAGGCTCTGGTGTTAGTAGCCTAGTCAGGAGGGCTACCAAGCTTTCACAGAGCAATGTATTGTTAGTACATGATGCTGACAGGGCTTTAGAACAGTGTGAAAAGACTTATGTTGTAGTGGACACAGATAATAGCCGCGTAGGGGATCTTCTCCAGTCTTGTAGGAGAATCCTAGTTGCCGCTACTGCGCCACTCGACTATATTGCGACCCAGGGAGCGAGGCTGGCTAGGAGCTATGATGTAGTTGTCTTGAAGCCTTTGGATCCTAGCCAGGTAAAGGAGCTTCTCTTAAGAATTGGTGTTCCCTCGGTATCAGATAGTCTTCTGGAGAAAGTGTATATCAGCAGTGGTGGCATGCCCGGGAAGGTATGTGAGAATGCAGAAAAGCTTGCAGGAAGAGGCGGTACCATAGACCTCTCTTTGCCTGATTGGCTTGTAGAAGCTTCTAAGACCATGGGCTCTCTGTTCGGTGAGTTAATGAAGCAGGTTCTTCTAGGTGTTCTGAATGAGGATATTGCCGCCGGGTTGGGGCTAAGCCTCAATCATCCATGGCTCTTCAAGGTAGGAAGCAATGAGTGGAGGGTGTGGAGTGAACTACTATGGCTTCAGCCTTTTGCTATCCACGTCCTTGGCCATGAGGCTGCAAAGGTTCTCGAGGCTGGCCTTTCTTCGAGCCTCCCAGGGTACGTGAAGTACCATCTTGCTGTCAGCTTATACAAGATAAGGCCGGAAAAACCTCTACTCAAGAAGATAGCTGAGTATGCTGAAGAGGCTTACTCTAGTACGTTGATACCGTACGTGAGGCATAGTATTGCCTTGAACGCGTATAAGGCCTTGGTGGAGGTAAACGAGTATGCTGCTGCTTTAAACTGGTTGTCGAGAGCTATAGAGAACCTCCAAGAACCGCCTACCTCGAAACAAGTCTCCAGCGTGGTTATTGACGCTAAGCTACTACTGGAGAAGGCAGGCGCAAAGGCCCTACCAGAATACCTTAGAGTACTCTATGTTCTTGCAAAAATGCTTTCAACACTCAGAATGTTTGAGGAGCTAAGAATAGTTGAAGAAGAGCTAGAAGACCTCCTATGGAATAGACGATACGATGATTATAGAGGCGTAATAGAAGCATACTACTTACTAGTTGACGCAGTTAAATCAATGAGTCTTGGCGATTGGATTAATGCAGAGCGCGCGACAAGAGAGCTAGTAGGCTACCTACACAGACTTGACGAGAGCATAGGTAAGGATGTGTGCCTAATACAGATGCTTGTCAAAGGCCTCCTAAGAGACTTACAGGGCTACAATACTGTTCTAGGCAAGTGCAATACCCTACTAAACAGCGACGATAATCTTTTTATAGAAGCCTACAAGGCCTTCATGTTCTCAAGCCCAAGAGAGCTTAGAGAGAAGATGGCATGGTTCCGCGAGAAGTCAAGTATGGATGGGCGTATAGCCCTACTATACGCAGTACTTGAAGCCTCGCTCTATGGGCGTGTGCCAGCAGGCTTCACAAGTACAAGTAGTCCTGTGGTGAAGAGCATAGTACTCTTGTTATCGTTGCTCAGCAAGGGAAGAGTAGCAGAGGCAGTCAGCACGTACAACATGTACAAGGTGGGCGAGGGCTATACAGAGCTAGACTTCATAGTAGATCTCCTCATAAACATTTCCTATGGACTAAAAGCCAGGGATGTATCACGGGAGATCAGAGAGACTGCCTCAAGGCTGGAGGATAGGGGTAATAGGATTCTAGCAAGCATGCTTAGAGACGCAGCAAACGCTATAGATAAACGTGATTTAGACCAGGTAAGACTCACAATGGCACGCATAGCAGTCTACTCCATCTATACACTCCTATAAACAATATTTAGGTAGAAGTATCAAGCTTTCCTTAAAGAACTCGGAGTTAGTGCTCACCAAGCGTCAATAACATGTGCAGGTATTACTAGGACAATACAATCATAAGATTGTTATTTAAAAGTAGAATAGTTGGATCTTGCTTCCGCACGTCACTGACCCCATTATGGGGCAGACTTGTAGGGTGTATTGTGCCGTGTCGGTTAGTGTTGCCGGGGCGGTTGCCGCGGCAGCTTATACCGTGTCCCGTCAGAGTAGTATAGGTGTTGCTGGTTTCTGGCGAGAATATGTTGTCTCAGTCTATGAGGAGGATACAGGGGAGCTTCTGGTACGGACGCTCATCCATGGAGCTGACGGCGTGGATCTTCTTGGTGTTATAGAGGAGTTTCTCGAGGAAGAATTTGGCTTAAGGGCTTCTTGTGTGTGGGGTGTAGATGAGCTAGTGTGCAGTCTCTGTAGTGGCGGGGACTGTGCTGACGTCATAGTAGTCGTTGAGTAAAGCCCTGTTGTACTGTGCTGGCTCACAGTATAGTGTGTGGTAAGTGTTAGGTAGGAGTTAAGGCTAGTGTCTCTGTATGGGTGCCTAGTTGTTGAGAGAGGTTGTTCTCGAGGAGCTAGAGTCTATTGTTAGGGCTAAGAGAAGAGAGGGATTGAAGGCTACTCTCTTGCTGCGCCAAAGAGAGAAGAGGAGGACTACGAGGAGGAGGCTTGAGGACGCGGTTCGTCTAGGGTTGTTGGCTAGTATTCTTGTTCGTGAGTACTTGGAGGTGGTTTCATGGGGGGAGAGGCGGAGAGTGCTAAGGCTGAAGAGGAGAGAGCAAGTGAAGATCTGATAGAGACTCTCTACGAGGAGTTCAACGATAGAATCCTAGGTCAGCTCCGAAAGGAGCGCGACGAGACGCGTAGGTACCTACTCTTCCTGGCTTGGCTCAATACTAGGCTAGAGGAGAGTGGTTCTGGGAGACTCATAATCACGGGGGGTTTTGCAGTAGAAGTCTTTACTGGGAGAATCTATAGGACAATGGATGTCGACATTATAGCCGAGGGGGAGGCAGCTAGGATTGTAGAAGGCCTTGTAGGAAGGTTCTCCGAGAAGATAGGCAGGGGCTATTTACCGCTAGTAGACGTGATAGCATTAAAGTCTATAGACATAGTATCAACAACATATACAGCCAGCCTTGACCCAGTAAAGCTCCAAGTAAATAGTTACTATGTATACCTTGAGCCTCCGGAGGAGTTAATACTAAGATACCTTGCTGGGTGGAAGTGGTGGGGTTCTACAGAGGATAGAGACAAGGCGCTATGGCTCTACATTGTGTGGCGTGAAAGACTCAGCCACGAGTACCTCACAGAGAAGGCTAGGAAAAGAGGTCTCCTCGACAAACTTGACGAGATAAAGTCCATACTAGAAGAGCATACTACAAGGAGCCACACAACAAAGTAGCTTGGTCTAGTCCTAGCACCTACTCTTCAGCCTCGGTTAAGCATATCAAGGAAATGGCGCTCTTAGACAAAGAAGCTTCAACCCATTCATGACAGCTACCGTGTAGTGACCGGATTCAAACAAGTCATCTGCGTCTAATCCTTCTAGTCTTCCATGATCTCTACCTGGTCTGGCTCTAGTCTCTCTATATCGGTTTTGTCAAAATCCTTGTCGAAACTCACTATGGGTATTTGTTTCTTCTTAGCATAGTAGTAGTGTAGGCCGTCGTCAAAGTCTAGGCCTAGGCTCTCTGCCACTTTAGCAGCAGCTAGCTCTTCTTCTATAGAGAGGTCGATTATAGTCAGACCCCTCCATGTCTGTATTTCTGAGAGAAATCCCGCTACAAGACGGGGGTCTCCGAGTATTGCTGATATACCATGTATAGCGAAGTGTAGCATGTGGGCACTGATTACTCCTTTCTTGACAGCGTTAAGAAACCTGTAAGACTCTTTCCACCTACTTCGCTTGTAGAGCACTTCCAACACTATATTAGCGTCTACTAGGTACAAGCTTAGCTCTCCTCCTAAGAGCTTCTACAAGATCCTCCCCGTCCCATTGATAGTCTGAGGATAAGCCAAGGCCTACTATAGGGTCTATTGTCTCGCCTGTTTCGGCTTCTTGCAGGCCTAGCTCCTTCATAATCATGTCTATTATTGCTCTAGATATGGCCCCTCTTCTTAGACCATACTTCTCAGCTACATAGCGGCGAAACTTCTCGGCAAGCCAAACAGGGACTTCAGCCTTAATTACCTCAACTTGTCTCTTCTTTGAAGGCAAACGCGTCTACCCACTAGTACACTAGTACTAAAGTACTTAAGAACCTTGCTTTCCTTCTAATATCTAATTGATGGAGCTGGTTGCTAGACTAGTTTTTCATAGTATTTCAGGTAGAGTTCTGCTATTAGTAGCCCCGTGCCCGCTGCGCCACGTATAGTGTTATGGCCTAGAACAATGTACCTTAATACGTCTCCTAGAGACTCTATCCTCCCAACACTCACACTCATTCCTTCACCCGCCATCCTATCTAGTCTAGGCTGCGGCCTATCCTTGCCACCATGCACTATTATAGGCTTCTCTGGCGCTGTAGGCAACCCCAGCTCTTGTGGTATTGATCTCCACTCATCCATGACTCTTGCCGCCTCCTCCCCTTCCACTCTCCCCCGTGTATGAGCATATACCACCTCTAAGTGCCCATCAAGGATTGGTGCTCTCATAGTTGTAGCGTACACCTCTATGCCTGCTGGCTTGACCCCCTCCCCACTCAGTGTGCCAAGAATCTTGTTTGTCTCATTTACCACTTTCTCTTCCTCGCCCTTTATGTATGGTATTATGTTGTCTACTATCATGTACCCTGGTACGCCGCGTAGCCCTGCACCACTAATAGCCTGCATAGTTGCGACATAGATTCTGCTTACACCATAGCTATCGTGGACTGGTTTGAGGCTTAGTGTGAGTATTGCAGTAGTACAATTAGGTACTTTTAGTATCGCCCCCTGCCAGCCTCTCCTCTTCTTTTGTACCTCAACTAGCCTTATGTGGTCGTAGTTTACCTCGGGGTTCAATAGTGGGATGTCTCTCTCCATCCGGTAGATACTAGCATTAGAGACCACAATCTTCCCCGCCCTAGCCAGCTCCGGCTCAATAGGCCCAGCGGCCTCCTTGGGTAATGCGACAAACACTACCTCGGCATCCCTTATAGCATCAGGGATAGGCTTTACAAGCCTCATATCGGCTACGTGTTCTGGAGGGTCTTGCGAGACAACCCAGTCCACAGCCTCTACATACTGTTGCCCTGTTTTCTCGCCACTAGCAGCTAGGGCGACAATCTCAAACCATGGGTGCCTAGAGAGTAAGCGTACAAACTGCTGGCCAACAATGCCAGTAGCGCCAAGAACAGCGGTTTTCACCTTGTCCACCACGGCTCCACCACCCTCTTATGGATTACCCTTAGACCATCAACAAACTGGTCTGGGCTTAGGAGGAGGGATACACTGTAGGAGCTTGGGGCCCAGACAACCCCGTAGACGCTCAAGTGTGACAAGGCCTCAGAGATAGTGCGCGAAGACATCTCATAGTCTTTAAGCCCATACCCCACAATACTGATTACTGCAACACTCTTCTCCTCCACTCTTACACCTAGGCCTCTAAACCTTTCCTCTAATACCCTCATGAGCCTTGCCGCTTTTGAAGAGTCTACAACGATGGCTATTCTAGTCTCTGAGACTGGCTGAAGTATAACCCTGATATTAGCGCCTACGCTAGCAGCAGCCTCCATTACTCTAGCTGCTACGCCTACGCGCCCGGCAAGGCTTCCCCCCTCAACAGCCACCAAGGAGAGACCGTTAATGCCTGCTACAGCCTTTACGGGTGGGCCGTCTTCACGCCAGTCTATCACAGTGCTCTTTTGGGCTCCTGGCCTCGTGACTATCACTCGTATCTTTGTGTTGTAGAGAGGCTCAAAAGTTCTTGGATGCATCCTCTTAGCACCAAGCAATGCGAGTTCCTCGGCCTCACCAAAAGCCAGAGAGTCTATGTGCCTAGCCTCTGGAACCAGTCTTGGATCCGCTGTCTTCAAGCCATCAACATCAGTGTAGAGGCGGACCTCTCTAGCGCCGACGAGTCGTGCTAGTATAGTCGCAGTATAATCGCTCCCGCCACGGCCAAGAAGCATTGTTTTCCCATCACTTGTAGAGGCTGTAAATCCTGTCACAACTGGGACAACGTCTTCTCCTAAGAGTGGGCGGAGACCCTCCTCTACACCACGCCTAGAAGCATCATAGTCTACTAACGCGTCCAAAGGGTCTCCAACGCCACGTATCCCGGCTGCGTGAGCGCTAAGCCACACTGATTTAACTCCATAACTTCTGATAGCATGAGAGGCAAGTGCAGCAGAGAGCTTCTCACCAAATGAGACTATTGAAGCTATCGTGTAAGGAGTAACCTCGCCTACAACCTTTGATGCCCATACAAGCTTGAGTAACTCGTCAAAGAGCCTACTCAACTCAGAAAAGACACTACTAAGCTCATTGCCTCCAACAGCCTCCTTGGCGGCGGCATAATATTTCTCCATGATCTTCTTAATCTTTTCATCCCAACCAGACCTCGAGTAGACTATGTCTATTAATGTATCTGTGACTCCCTTCATAGCAGACACTACTACAACGACCCTACGCCCCTCCTCGACGAGACCCTTAACGGTCTCTGCTAGTACACGGTATCCATGCCCTCCTGCAAGCACTGAGCCCCCAAATTTCACCACAACAATATCCTTTGATGACACCACTATAACACACCTACCAAGCACCTTACTCTCAAGCAATAACTCCCTGCTAGGAGGGGGTTCCTCGTTGGCCTGGCAGTTTTATGGAGAGTAGAGGGGCCATCAACTCCACCCCCCGGAACAGGGTCTTTAAGAGTCTTGTCTAGACCCTCTCTGACAGTGATACTAGTGCTACACGCTTCTGGCTAGTTCTAGTAGTAGTCTCGCTGCCTCCCTTGGTGGGACACTGTACTTTTTGGCTTCCAGCATTGCTAGAGCGTCGGGATCCTTGAGGCCGTGCCCAGTCAGAACCAGTACTACAACATCGCCCTGGCCCAGCACTCCCTGGCCCACGAGCTTCACGGCGCCAGCTAGCGGGGCCGCACTAGCTGGCTCTACTACTAGCCCCTCTAGCCTAGCTAGCAGAGTCATAGCATGGACTATCTCTTCATCAGAAACCTCGACTAATAGCCCCCTGCTCTCCTCAATAGCGCGGAGTGCTTTTGGCCAGTTAACAGGCCTGCCTATCCTTATGGCAGACGCTATTGTTGAGGGCTCCTCTACCTCTAGCAGCCTCCTCGCCCTCTTCCTCCACGTCTTCACCAGGGGTGATGCACCCTCAGCCTGAACCCCCACCATACGGGGTAGACTGTCTATTAGGCCGTGAATGTACAGCTCTTTGAACCCCTTCCATATAGCGTAAATGTTTCCTGCATTACCAACTGGCACTACCACCCAGTCAGGAACCTTCCAGCCAAGCTGTTCAACTACCTCGAAGGCTAGAGTCTTCTGGCCCTCTAGACGCCAAGGATTAAAGCTGTTCAATGGGTAAAGAACCCTGGTCCTTTCAACTGCATCCAGTACAGCACGTAGTGCATCATCAAAGAACCCTTCGACCTCGACCACTATAGCACCATAAGCTATTGCCTGAACCAGCTTGCCCCGTGCAACACCGCCAGAGGGCACTAAGACAAACGACTTAAGCCCAGCACGTGCAGCGTAGGCAGATGCGCTAGCAGCAGTGTTGCCTGTACTAGCAACAACAACAGCCCTAGCCCCCAACGCCTTAGCTATTGTTGTCGCCACAGTCATACCGCGGTCCTTAAAGCTACCAGTAGGATTGCACCCCTCGTATTTACCGTAAAGCCTTACCCCCAGCAACCTAGCCAGGTTACCTAGCTCAAGGAGAGGAGTCCACCCCTCACCCAGACTAACCAGAGATCCTTTCTGTGGTGTTGGGAGTAGTTCCCAGTATCTCCAGACTCCAGGACTCCTAGAAGCCCACAGTGCCCGTGAAGGCTTGTAAGGAGGGTCTACGACTACTTCGAGGAGCCCCTTGCTCTTTGGGCAGAAGAAGAGCCAGGGATCTAAGTCGAGGACAGTGTCTTCGTTGAAGCATTTGAGCGAGACTCTAGTCCTAAACTCTACGCCTACGTTTCCATCAAGGACTGCACCCCTGAAACATTCATGCTGGTGTACTGTAGTGGGAGTATATTAGTGTTTTTGCCCACTACAAATAGTGTATAATACTACCAAAAACAAACTCTGTCATCCCTAAACACGAAACTCTCCTCATGGCCAAATAAAACTAAGTACACACCCTAGCCCACCAGACGCATGCTATCTATGACACACCATAGACAGGATTAGGCCCTTCTCCTAGTAGTGTAGAACACTTAGCTGGTGGACTCACGAGTCCTTGAGTAGCCAAAGACTTGGCTATGTGTCCTATGTATTGTATAGTTCTGGCCTCCTAAGCCCCAGCAATGGAAGGGCTCTACGTGCCTCCTCTAGCTCCTCACGCGACACCTCAGCTACAACAGCTTTCTCTCCTGCGCCAGCGTCTACGCGTACGATACCGTAGGGGTCTACTAGGAGGCTCCTACCCGTAAAACGGTCCCCATAGAGAGCTGACACGGCCACGTAGAGTGTGTTCTCGTGGGCCCGAGCCCTAGCAAGAAACAATAACTGCTCCTCCTTTACTGGCCCACGATACCAGCCAGCAGGGACAACCACAAGATCCGCGCCGCGAAGCGCTAGGCTACGAAAGACCTCCGGGTACCTCAACTCAAAACACACAGCAAGGCCGACACGGAACCCCTCAACCTCAGCAACACCACTAAGCCTGTCCCCAGCCTCGAATACGCTACTCTCACGATACCCCAAAACATCAAACAAGTGAGTCTTACGGTAGACAAGCAAGAAGCCCTTAGGACCAAGCAAGACAGCCGTGTTGAAAGCCTTGCTATAACCCTCCCTGCGCTCAAACATGGTGTAAACTATGTGGAACCCATACTCCTCCACAAGCCCCATAAAGAACCTTGTCCACTCCCCCTCAAGAGGCTCAGCACCACTGTAAACCTCCTCTACACTGAGCCCAGTAGGGTCAAACATAGAGTACTCCGGCAGCACGACAAGGTCAGGCTCGTAGCGCGCAACACTCTCCACAAGCCTCCTTATCCTCTCCCGGGACTCCTCCTTGCCACGAGAAGCACTAAGCTGCAACAATGCCAAGCGGAGAACCCCTGTCAACACGATCACCTACAGAAGACAATACCACTCCCATAAAGCCTCAAATACTACCCATGTACACTAAGAGTCAACAACCACTAAATCTTCTACCACATTTAAGAATGCACCTTCGAAGAACAACGCTAAGCTATTGTAGTCTAAGATAACTAATGGGAGGCTTCTAAACTCTAGAGCAACGCTAGCCTCATGCTATACCCTGGAGCAGGACTTGTCACAGCTATCACGCTAGTTGAAGGTACAGTCCTCCCTGTTGATCAGGCTTGCTGGGTCCTCCTTATTTTCAGGACCACTATTGCTGCCGCCTCTAGGGTTTAATACTCTCCGTGCGTACATGTGTACGTATGGTAGCGTGGTATGGGTAAGAGGAAGCTAACACTTAGCGTAAGAGGAGACTTGCTAGAAGAAGCCAAGCTCTATGCCCGCGAAGAGGGTAGGAGTCTAAGCGACATAGTTGAAGAATACTTAGAGTACCTGGCTTCTACAAGGTGGATCGACGCCCTAGCCAAGGATCTCGGGCTGGAAAGGCTAGAGCCTACTCTAGAACCAGAAATACCCCTGTCAAGGCCTGCTGGCTTAGACGCTGCTAAGACTGTAAGAGAGCTAAGGAGGGGGCGTGCGGAGGCGCTCTTCCGTGAAGCCAGTTGAGGAGGTATACTACCTCGACACGAGTGCCCTGGTTAAAAGGTATGTTAGCGAGCCAGGTAGCAATACTGTAGACAACATATTTAGGGATTGTTACCGCGGGATCATCAAGGTCTCGTTCTCGTACTGGAATGTGGCTGAGGCAACACTAGTCTTTGACAAGTACGAGAGGAGACTGGGCCTTAATGCGAGAGAGCTATTACGTAGCCTGCTGAGGGAGATGAAGACACTTACCAAGCTGCATAGGCTTGTAGTCGTAGAAATAAGCCCCCGAGTACTCAAGGAAACAATAAGACTCGTACTAAAACACCATATCTACGTTGCAGACGCCCTGCAGATAGCTTCAGCAATAAAAGCCAGGAGCACCATATTCGTGACAGGAGATAAGGACTTAGCAAAAATCGCTGGGAAAGAGGGGCTAAAGGTGGTACTTGCAGGTTAACATTTAAAACATGTCTCATAGCCAAGCATAGCCGCCCAGTATGCAGTGCCCTGTGGAAGGGGGATGGGCGATTTTCGGCTTAGCGTACATATTGGTACAGTCTTACTTGGGGACATGAATGGCTACCAGGGGCGTCTACGCTAAGGCGGGCTTCGCGCTGGTTCTCGTTATAGTCCTACTAGTCCAATACGCTTCAATTACTAGTAGTTTTGGTAAGAGACTATGTAGAGTAGTGTAAGGCGATTGTCCTTGTCGTCAGCGTACTCCTCCTCCGCCTCCCCCGAATCCTCCTCCGCCACCGAAGCCCCCGCCTGATCCTCCACTGCTTGTTGCTGCGTGTACTGCGTGTACTGTGCTCCTCATTATTGGCCTGGCCACTATTGGTACTCTCGCTTCTGCTGGTACTGGTATGTTGAGCTTCTCCATGGCTTCTACGACCTTGTCTGCTACTCCTAGGGCTGCCGCGTAGACTAGCCACTCCTTCCATACTACGAGGTCTTGTGGCGCGTACTTGTCGAGCCGGGCAAGGTCCTTCAAGAGGTTTCTGAACGCCTGCCACTCCAGTTTCTCCTTGTAGTAGTCTTCTTTCCACCTGCCAAACACGTATGATGGCATGGTATAGGATATCCCTACTTCTACTAGGAGTGCTAGTGAGAATGCCATTGTGGCTGTAGGGTAGAAACCGTACTCTGGGCCTCGTGGCATGAAGAAGAACAAGCTTATTACCATGATTAAGACGAGCCCCATAACATATCCTGGCACTGGTTTCCTAGGCTCAATGAACCGTCTAGCATAAGTGTAGGCTTCTCTCGGCGTCTTCAGCACAGTGTCAAGCTTCTTCTTGTAGAGTAGGGCAGCACCCCTATTGCCCCTTATCTCGGCTTTGACTCGCTCTGCGAAGTCTTTGAAGCTGAATAAGCCGTCTCTACTGAACTCTATTAGGAAGCCTAGGACTCTAGACTCGTAGCTGTCTAGGCTACTCGAATCGGCGTCACCCCTAATCCTTAGAACCACGTCGTCCTCCTTAGTGCTCTCTATCTTTAAGATGCCACGCCTAGCCAGGTCTAGTATTGTAGCGTAGAAAGCGTTCTCGTCGAGGTCTATGGCATCCCCGTGGAACAGAAGGTTGACGTGCCAAGGCTTTCTCCTTGGGTTAGGTATGTAGCTGAGGTACTCTGGCACGGTGTACTCCTTTTCTTTGCCCACCCTATAGTAGCGAGCTACTAGTATTGCGGGGAATGCGAGTAGTGCTAATGCCATGGCGTAATAGGCTCCCTTTACCATGTTGTATTTTATGTTGTAGATCCTGTTTGCTCGGTCTGTGGCTGAGACTACGTCTCCTACATTCCTCTCGTAGAGCCCACTGGTACTCTCTTCTAGGAGGCTACGGGGGACAACCAGTTCTACCTCGATGAGAGTATTCTTGGGCGAGAATCCTGATACAACTATTGTGTCTCCTTTATTCTCTACGGTGTAGTCTGGCACGTGGACGTAGAGTTTTACTGGTTCTAGCCCCTCTAGTCTTACCTCCATGTTCCTATAGGGTATGTGGTCGTCTGCTAGCTTAATATTCACATGTGCATACTTCCTGTCTACCTCTACTGGCGGGTATAACTGGAAGATAAACTTTACATGGTGACTGCCCAGTGGTATTCCCTGTGGGAAATAGCATCCAGCCTCGTTGTCGTAGGCCTTCTCCACGACGGCTTCTAGGGCACGGGCTAGAGTCTCTTTACTCCAATCCCGCGGGGATCCGCTGGCAGGAACGTAGGCCTGGCCTCTGGAGTCCTTGGCGTATGGTATGGAGCCTGCTGGGCACTCTATGCCTAGTAGTACTATGTGAGGTTTATCCATAGCTGGCGTAGTATAGCCTACTTGGAGTGGTGCCTTCCAATAGCGGTATAGCATTGTCTTGCCCTTCTCGCCTATATGGTACGTGTACTCTTCTACGAGCGTAAAGTTGCTGTAAAGTGTTGCACTATAGTCCGCGTATACCGGGCCAGTACGTGTCAGTATTCTTGTCACAGAAACAACTGTTACTAGTGAAATGGCTACCAGAATAGCTATATATACTGCTAGTACCCTCTCCTCTCCCATCACCTTTCTTCACCGTAGAATCGGAGGCTTGGCCTCCTCTCTATCTCCTCGCCGCCAACTTCTAGGTATGGAAGCTTCTTGAAGCCGTTGATTAGCGCTATGAAGCGGCTCGGTATAGTGTCTATCATCGTGTTGTACTCTTGTACAATATTGTTGTAGGTGTAGCGATGCCTCGCAATCTCGTCCTCAACCTCCTTGGATGCATCCATAAGCTTCTTGACGGCCTCAACAGTCTTGAGATCAGGGTACTGCTCAACTACAGCAAGTAGCCTCGCCAGTAAGCCCCGAGTCTCCCTCTCGGCCTGGGCTATTTCCTCTGGCGAGGCAGTAGCTATAGATGATCTCAGCTGTGTAATCTTCTCGAGTACATCCTTCTCGAACTCAGCATAGGAGCCTACTGCCTCGGCAAGTGAAGAGATAAGATCCAAGCGCTTTCTTAGCGCAACCCTTATCTGGCCAAGAGTCGCCGTGGCAGCGTTTCTGAGCCTCATAAACCGGTTGTATATGGACACGTAGAGCCAGACGAACACAACTACAATACCTACTCCGATGACTAAGGCTATGATCTCAGCTGTACTCAACACGTATCAACCCGGACACGTTTTCATAATGTCATATCGAAGTCGAGGCTTTATATATGGTTTACCCGTAAACAGTACAGCTTCTCCAAGAAAGGCTCCCCTAGATGGATGCATTAGCGGTGAGTGTTACGCGTGTATCTATTATGTCGCAGGGTTATCCAGGCCCGATTATGCCTAAAGTACTCATGGGGGTGTCAATGGTACGCTTTGACTTGCCTCCTCCGCCGCCAGGCTTGCTGGAGAAGAGCAACAGGGAGATATTGGAGGCTTTCCTCGCGGCATTAGCTGCTGCTGGTGCTAGCGAGAAGACTGTCAAGGCTTACCGTGCCGCTATAAGTGACTTCCTAGAGTATATTGGAGATAAGCCTCTACGGGAAGTCTCTAATAGCGATGTCGCGGGATGGGTTTATGAGAGGCTTAGTAGGGGCGTGAAGAGGCCACGGGAGGAGGATGGTAGGGCTAGGCGTGTCACAATGCACTACTACACGTTGTTCCTGCGTGGGTTCTTTGAATGGCTCGGGCTAAGCGTTAAGGTCCCTGTTGTGCGTAAGCCGAGGCGCGGCAGAGTAGAGGCTCTAAGGGCGGAGGACGTTTATAGGCTCATAATGGCTGCCCGTGACCCTCTTGACTTGCTTATTGTTGCTCTGCTCTTTGAGACTGGGCTGCGTGCACAGGAGGCTGTTGGGCTCCGGTGGCGCGACATAGACTTCTCGAAGCGCGAGATAAGAGTGAGGAATGCTAAGTATGGTGAAGAGCGCATAGTGCTCTACGGCCAGCTCACTGAGCAGGCCCTACAACTCATACTGGCTACTAGGCCTCCGAGGAGTCCAGATGAGTCAGTGCTAGGGATAAGCTATAGTGGTCTATACAAGAGGCTCAAGACGCTAGCAAAAAGGGCTGGCCTCGACCCGGAGAAGGTCCGGCCGCACGTTCTACGTCATACCTTCGCTACAGAAGCCCTCCGGAGAGGCGTGCCGCTACCTGTTGTCCAGAGGCTCCTAGGCCACCACGACATCAAGGTCACACAGGTATACCTCCACATACTAGACGAGGACGTGAGGAGAGCCTACCAGGCAGCCTTCAACCCTGGAGCCCTAGCCCAGGCACCACCGCAGCTTGCACCCATACAGCAACAGTACACTATACCGCCCCCTCCCATTGCTACGCAGCAAACACTATACGCTCAACCGTACAGCATACACCAGCCCCAGCAACCCCAACAACAGTTTCAGCAACCTTATCCCCCTATACAGCAGCCCCAATACACACCGCCAGCACCACAATACGCCCCGCCACAGCCTCAGCCCACGCCCATAGCCTACCAGGCCCCCCAAGCACAGCTAGCACCACTCCAGCCCCAGCCCATGCACCTCCAGCAGCCACAGGGACCACAAGCCGCAGCCACTAGGGCTAGACAGGGAGAAACAGGAGAGGCGACAGTGTAGCCTCACAGCTATGGGTTGCACGGCCGTTTGTCTATCTAGCCTGTTGCCTGGAGTGGTAGTCTGGCCTTCTTGCTGGCCCTCTTAATCCTATACTTGTAGAGGAGAGGGGTACTACACTTGGCTCCTGACAGCTTCTTGGACCACTCCTCTAGGACTCTCTCTTCCTCCCTATACATCTCCTCCAGGGCCTCCTGTGCCTTCTCTAGGGTCAGCTTGTTGTGGAGGAACAAGTCTACAATACTGCTTAGGAGCTTCTGCTCAATGCTCAGGATTACTCTCTGGTACTCCCCGGCATACTCCTTGTAGCATAGGTGGAGCCTCCTATGTAGAACCTCATGCCTCCACCAGTAATCGCTCACACTATACTTGTTGCTCGCGTTCTTCTGCTGGAATGGGAGCCTAACACCGAACACTACAGGCTTGTAGAGTGATAGGCAGGGGTTAGAGGTTCCCGTCACGAGGCCCAATACACTATCATTCTTAAGCATGACAACCATTGAGGAGGCCGTCTGCGAGGGCCTCAATAGCCCTCCATAATGCATGCATATATCCCTCATCGACCCCCTAGCCGGATGGTACGGCTCATGCTGGTGGCTGCGAAGAAGGCTTACGATATCCCAGACAGTCAGCTCTCCCACCTTCTCGCGTAGCCTCCCTAGAGTATAGCTCCTCCTCTCCCTACCCCGTGCAAGCTTTGTGTAGAAACGGTCAGAGTAGCAGCTTGCAAAGCTGAACCTTTGCCTTGAACAGCCATGCTTTTTAACGCCATGATCTACAAGCTTCTCATGTGCCACATCCCAGTCATCTGTTATCGTTAGAGCGTTGGAAATTGTGTACACGTCTCTTACACGCTTAGCAGCCCAGTACTCGCCAGCGGTCTCGAGAACCCAAGCCTCCTTAGGGTCAGCTATTATGAAGGAGTTGTGGTATCTGAATTTCTTCTCGTAGGAGTAGTTGCCGCCTTGTCCAATGCTCTCAACTAGGTCAACGAGGAATTTTAGGGCTTCACGAGCAGTCCTTGTCCTCTCAAGCGCTAGCCGTAGCATGTCCATGCCGAGCATGCCGTCCTCACGGTAGGGCTCTTTTGTGAAGACAGCAACATTACCGATAACAAGGCCATACTCGTTAAGCCCCATTTCTGCTCCATAGATCCACCATGGCCTAGAGATTACTACTGCATAAGTCTCCCTTGCCTGGGGGTACTCCATGTTTGTAAGCCTAACATAGGGCTCCTCATGCCTCATACGCGGCACAATCTCGAGTACTTGTGCCTCATTGGGCTCGCGGTCACTATTCTTGCCAAACAACATTAAGCCATGCCTTGTAGCCTGAGGAGTAGCTACCACGATGTCACACAAGACAAATCACGCCCGAGAAAGTATTGCTCAAGGAATTCCTTGTACCCTATAGCTGTACGTGATGAGTTAAAAGTTTACATGTTGATTAACCGAACAGTACTTCCCACTA
>JALTZF010000128.1:0-7479 GCA_027046265.1 Pyrodictiaceae archaeon | reverse complement strand
CTACAAGTCTAGGGACAATACTTTAATATTTAACATTACCTATGCCAGAATCTGGTGTAATTCATTGACGCAGATATGGATACTAGTAGACGTGGAGAAGTGTAGTGGCTGTAGACTATGCGAGTTTGCTTGCTCTCTAAAGCATGAAGGCGTTGTATGGCCTGAAGCTTCTCGAATCAAAGTATTCGAGTATGCTCCAGCCATTATAGTGCCACACCTCTGTAGACAGTGCCCAGACTACCCCTGCGTCGATGCATGCCCTACCGAGGCGCTGAGCGTTGACGGGTCTACTGGCGCAGTAATAGTGGATGCTGGTAGGTGCGTCCTGTGCCGTAAATGCATTGAGGCTTGTCCAGCGAGAGTACCAAGAATAATAAAGGGTAAGAGCCATGTACTCATCTGCGATCTCTGCGGTGGAGAACCAGAATGTGTTAAGGTATGCCAGGATGCCGGGTATGGTGCCCTTAAAGTTGTCCCTAGACCAGGGCCAGGAAGCATAGTACCACAAGTCGTCCCGCCTGATCCCCAGGCTCTTGGTCTAGCCGAGAAAATCTATAAGACTCATAGCAGAGAGGTGGTCTAGGCCTTGAAGGGCTACAATGGTTTCTGGGGTAGGATCCTAGAGGTAGACCTCAGCAATGGGCGTAGCAGGGTTGTAGATGTAAAACCGTTCATATTTAGGAGGTTTATAGGCGGGAGAGGCCTTGCTGCATGGATACTCTGGAGAGATCTTGGCTCTAACTGGGAGAACATAGACCCCCTTGGCCCCGAGAATATTCTCTTGATCCTAACAGGGCCACTGACAGGGTATTATCCAGGCATCAAGCTCACGGTGTCGGGTAAGAGTCCTCAGAGTAATGGTGTCGTGGGATCAACAGTGTCTTCTGAGGTTGCTGTCGAGCTGAAAGCGGCAGGGTATGATGGCATAATGGTTCGCGGGGCTTCAAGAGACCCAGTATACTTGTATGTCGAGGATGACAGGGTAGAGGTTAGAGATGCCTCGAAACTCTGGGGTAAAACTGGTCTAGAACTCCTCAAGACCCTACGTGAAGACCTTAGAGAAGACTATAACCTTAAAGGAGCAACGCCTTGGCCGCCAGTACTCTACATTGGCCCCGCCGGAGAGAACAGGGTGAGAACAGCTGCTGTAATGTCTAAGTGGGCTCATGCAGCAGGCTACGGCGGCTATGGCGCTGTCATGGGGTCAAAGAATCTTAAAGCAGTAGTTGTAAGAGGCACAGGGCCCCTGCCTCGGGCGGCAGATCCAGACCGGTTCTTTGAGTTGTACAGGAAGGCTACAAGACACATACTGGAGAGTAAGACATTCAAGGAGTGGGGTACAGCAAACGGGTTCTTTACTGTAGGCTATGCCCTCAGCTCTGAGCCCGTCAAGAACTGGCAAGAAGAATGGCACAATAAGAAGGAGTTCAGTGTTGCTGTAGCCGAGAAAAAGTTATGGGTTAAGAGGTACTGGGCTGACTGGAATTGCCCACTGTCATGTATGAAGGTTAGCCTTGTAGAGGCTAATGGTAAGCCCCGTGTGACTGATGGGCCAGACTATGAGATGGGGGCATACCTAGGCACAAACCTAGGCATATTCGATGTGAAGAAGGCAGCGGTACTCTCTGCTATGGCTGACGACTTGGGGCTCTGTGGTATACAGACAGGGAATGTTATGGGGCTAGCATTTGAACTCTATGAAAAGGGTATACTTACAAGGGAGGATGTAGGCTACGAGCTCAAATGGGGCAATTTCAACGCAGCGTGTAGACTGTTAGAGGACATAGCCTACCGTAGAGGCATAGGAGACATACTAGCCGAGGGAACATACCGTGCAGCATTAAGGATAGCCGAGATGAAGGGCTTGAAGCCAGAGGATGTACTGAAATACGCTGTACAAGTCAAGGGCATAGGGGTAGGCGCCCACGGCATAAGGAGTAAAGCAGACTACCCACAACCAATAGCCTATGCCGCCTCAGTGCAGGGAGGAGACCATACCTCAACAGCAGGCCTGCCACTAAATAGTAGGGAGTCAGAGTCATGGAGCGCATTCATAGACAGTGCAGTAGTATGCATGTTCAACACATTTAGAGTACCAGAAGAACTCATAATAGACATGCTAAACACAGTCACAGGATGGAATGTGACAAAAGAAGAGGTATACAACGAGATAGGCCCGAGAATCCTTACAATCCAAAGAGTACTACTCCTCCTCGGAGGCCCCGACGCCTACTGGGACCCAAGAATACACGACGACAACCCACCACGATTCTACGAGCCACTACCAACTGGCCCCTACGCGGGCCAAAAAGCAGACCCTAGCGAGGTGAGAGAACTAAAACTGAAGTATTATAGCGAGCTTGGATGGGACCAGCTAGGGGTACCCACAAGAGACTCTCTCAAAAAGCTAGGACTCACAGACCTAATACCAGCCATAGAGAGGATTAAGAAGAGGCTAGAACAACAATGAGGATCTGCATAAACTTTATGGGGAACCTAGCCACATTCTTCGGGAGCAAGCTATGCCTAAACCTAGACGAGTGCATCCCGCTAAGAGAACTCATAGGCAGGCTTATTATGGAAAAGAAGGCCCCACTATCCCTCGAGACACTAGCCTTTATAGACGAGAAAGGCAGTACACTTGACGCCAACACTAATACATGCAAACACACAAGAATATCAGTTATCCACGTAGCCCAGGGAGGCTAGCCTAGATAAAGGATGCAACTACAATACCAGGTAGAAAAGTCTTTTATGTGTTTAATCATTGGCTACTAAATAATCTAGTCTATGTTTGCACCCAGACTCTCAAGATACTTTTTCTCTTCTTCAACAAGCCTCTCTACAAGACCTATAACGGCTTTGTAGAAGTCTGTTCTAGCCCACTTATGCAGCTTGTCTAGGAGGTCTCTTGTCCAGGCATATAAGTGCTCGTTAAAGAACCTCTTCTCCTCACTAATAACCTCTCTAAGCATTTTAGCATCATTCTTTACCCACGCCTCCTCCTCAAGGCGACAGAGATAAGCCATGAATGCTAGCTCTACACCATAGTGGTCTGGAGGCCCATTATAGTCTAGTGCCTTCTTAGGATCAAAACCCCATCTAGCATAGTGTCTGAGTACGTCAAGTGTATAGCGTCCATAAAGCCGTTTTTCTCCACGGTAAACAGACTCGTATGGTGGTGGAGGACTATAACCCGGCTTAACCCCAAGAAACAACCTTGTATACTCCTTTCTAAGCTCCAGTGAGAGATCCTCAATGTTGTCAGCCTCTTCTAGTATACGCTTAATAGTAATCAGCTCCCTAGGAGTGTCCTCTCCCTCCCCTATATTCTTTAGCGACTTCATAAGCTCTCTTAGGAATTCTACTCGTGGAGAACGTAGAAACAACTGGCTCAACAATATGTAGCTCATCATCCTATAGCGAGCTATGACAGCCTCTTCTCGCACTCTACTATTTTGAGACAAGAACTATCTCCCCACTTAGACCATACCCATAAACAAGGCTGACAATTGCCATAATAAGAGAAGAAGCTATGCTCGTATTAATGGTTATTGGAGGTAGAAAGAAGGGTCTACAACACAGCAAAAAAACACGTGTTTATTTTGTATTGTTTAACCACTTGCACCTGATGTTACGTTGTATAGGCCGTAGAATGGCATGTAGAAGGGTCTTGCTATACTGTTCTGACGGTGGCAACCTATGCAGACACCGCGGTCTACAACGCCTAGTAGCTTGCCTTCCTCTACTAGTTTCTCCGCCACATACTTTCTTATGTAGAGGTAGTCTTCAGGGTACTTGCTGGCTTGGTGGCATGTCTGGCATGCTAGGCCAAGCACGTTTGCGTGTATGTTGTGGAATCGCTGGCCCAAGGCTAGCCCATAGGTTGTCCCTACATCTATTTCTCCACGCCTTATAGCCTCGGCAAGCTCTAGTAGTGTTAGAGGCTTTGGCTTCTCTACTGTTGTTGTAATAGTTGATGTTGTAGTTGTTGTCTCAGTTACTGTGGTTGTCTTAGTTGTTGTCCTAGTCTCTGTAGTTGTCTTTGTTACAGTCTCTGTTCTAGTCACTTCTCTTGTTATCTCCTTTGTTACCTCAGTAGTGAGTGTACTAGTAACTGTGGTTGGAACTGTCTTCTCCACGGTCCTCTCTACAGTAGAGGTTGTAGTTGCAGTAGATACTGAGACGACTGTAGAGGTCGTAGTAACCTTGCGTGGCGCTACGACATAGGCTACTCCAAGCACTATAGTCACTATGAGGAATACTATTGCGGCAGCCATCCAGGGATTAGTCCTACCTGCCTCGGACACGGATTACCACCCCCTACTTTGTTGTTACATAGTAGACTTGTGGCCTTGTACCAAACTCCTTCTTCAACTGTACTGCACGCTTCTCAGCAATCCGTATGTTTATCAAGTCGTTTGGATCGTCAAGGTCGCCGAAGAGCCTTGCACCTGTCGGGCATACAAGAACACAAGCTGGAGTAGTCTCTGGTGTTGTACCTGGTTTTTCTCCACGCTTAACAGCATCCTCCCAGCGGTGGAAGCATAGAGTACACTTGAATGCTTTACCTGGCTGGTAGCGGTGCAGAGGGTGCTTCTTCTCTGCTGGTATCTCCTCGTATGGCGTCTTGTAGTCTTCATACCATGTCTTCTCCTCGTAGATGTCTATTGCGCCGTAGGGGCATGCTGCTACACAGTACTTACACCCAATGCACTTCTCATAGTCCACCAATACTACGCCATACTCATTCTTCTTTATAGCGTCAACAGGACAGGCCATCATACATGATGGGTTCTCGCAGTGCATACAGTTCATAGGCACATAAACTGTTCTAACCTCTGGGAAGTTGCCTATCTCCCATTCTAGCACATAGAGCCAGTACTTTCCTGGCGGCACAAAGTTCTCCATTTTACAGGCAGCTTCACATGTGCGACATCCAATACATCTTGTGAGATCTATTAGGAGGCCAAACTTGGCCATGGCTTTTCACCCCCTTAAGCCTTATAAATCTTGACTTTTGTGTCATTGAAGTTGCTGTGGCCACTAATCATATCTGGCCTCAATACTATGATCCAGTTGGGGTTAGCACCCTTCTTGGCGTATTCTGGGAACATCCTGCTGAAGTGGCCGTAGTGGTATGATACTGCTACTACCTCTGGGTGGATGCCCTTCACTACTTTGGCTCTGAGCTTTATCTTGCCTATAGGCGACTCTACTACCACCATGTCGCCATCCTTTATGCCAAGCTTCTTTGCAGCCTCGACACTGATAACAGCAAAGTTGTGGTCAGAGTCTGGTGTTAACTCATTGAGTAATGGGTTCATGGCTGTGTCTCCGCTCTGGCGGCGGTACATGCGCTTATATGTTACCAGGTAGAATGGGTAGTCCTTGTACTCAGTGTGTATTGTTGGGAATGCATGCTCCACTCTTGGAAGTGGTGATAGCCTTAGTGGCAGCTCGTCGACATTAATGTTCTTTATCCCATACTCCTCAACCTTCTTCTTTATGTTCTCTTGGTCGATTACTAGTTCTTCACAGTAGAAGTGCATCTTTGGCTTACCAGGCCCCTTGAATATGAATTCCGGCTTGTAGGTCTCTGATGGCGGCACCTTCTTTGCGTAGAAGCCGTGTTCTAGCGCGTACTCGAAGGGCTTCCCTGTCTTCTCCATCCATATAGCTGCTACCACGTCCTTAGCCTTATAGGTCTTAGAGGGGTCTAACGCATAGTTCTTGAGGCCCCACTGCTTGTTGACGTTCTCTATGAACTTCTCGTAGACTCCAAGCCTCTTAGCAAGCTCGAATACTAGTGTTATGAGCCCACCCTCGAATGGGAAGTCTATTAATGGCTCTATTACTGGCTGCCGGATAGCCTCATGCTTAGTGTACGGTGTCCACCTTGAAGATATGACGTACTGCCAGCTCTCCAGGAATGTGAGATCTGGTATAACTATGTCAGCCATCTCAGCCATCTCACTCATAACAACGTCAAAGGCTGCACTCCAAATCTTCTTGTAGCCCTCAATCTGCTTTCCTACATCTGGGCATGCAAAGAGCCTATTAGAGCCAAACACAAGCTGCACTTCTGGCTCATACTCCAATCCATACTCCTTCGGGTTTAGCAGCGTCCATGCAACCTGCTGTGCAACATTGTGTGTTGCGTGTGGGAAGTACACACTCTCCTGGAGGTCTACACGCTGTGGCGGATACTCAGCCTTTGATGGCTCCATAAGTTTGGGTTTCTTATAGGGGCTGTGTAAGTGTAGTCCGCCAACAGCACCTATACTGCCAACAATCATCTGCACTAGTAGTGCTACACGCCATCCCTGAGCACCATACTCATGTGTCACAAGCCCACGGAATGAATATATTGCTACTGGTCTGTAGCGATACTCGTTCCCATCCTCAAGCCTTATCTTAGCACCTATCATTGCCTCTCTGCCAAACTCCTTTGCTACCTCCTCAATAGTACTCCAAGGAACACCAGTCTCCTTCTCTACAAACTCTGGATCAAGATCCTTGATGCTGTCATAGAAGACCTGGAATGCTGTCTTGTATGTCTTCCCGTTTATGGTGTAAGTGCCCATTAGCGATGGCTCTACACCCTCACCATAAGGCTTAGGGCTATTAGTCTTCTTATCCCACACCATTGGGTTACCATTTTCATCGCGCAGGAACTTCCCGTCTGGACCTACTAGGAAAGCAGCATTAGTGTAGTGGACAAGGAACTCCTCGTCGACAAAGCCGTTTTCTATGAGTATCTTGGCCATTGCCAGGAAGAACAGCATGTCCTTGCCAGGCTTTATCGGTATCCAACGGTCAGCCTTAGCAGCAATAACTGAGAGTCTAGGCTCAACAACCACGAGCTTCATACCACGCTCTTGAGCCAGGGCTATAGCGTAGTTTAGCCACCTAGCCCACTGATCAGCCTCAGCAGGATTCGCGCCAGCTATTATGAGGTAACGTGTATACTTAACGTCAGGTAGTATACCGTGATAACCCCATGTTATCTCATCGGCAACGTGCCTACCCGCCTCACATATGGTTGTTCTGTGAACCATGTTAGGTGTACCAATGGCCTTGCCTAGAGCCTTAAGGAACTTGTCTCCAACAAGGTACTTAGCAGCAGACCACTGAAGAATCACTTTCCTGGGATCCTTCTCCATAGCAGCTTTAACTTTGCTCACGATCTCGTTGAGAGCCTCCTCCCAGCTAATCTCAACCCAGCCCGGATCAACACCAGGCCCCTTCTCTGGGTTAGTCCTCTTCAATGGCACCTTCAATCTGTACGGGTTATACACCTGGAAGGGGGCTGCCACACCCTTCGGGCAGATACCCCAGTTGAATACTGCATCAAAGTCCTCGGCACTTGTTGGGATCTGTTTCCACTTACCATTAACAAACTTCCTAGTCTCAGGGTTAGGGTAGATAGCTCTTATAACTCCATCCTGGACAGCAACAACAATATTACAGTGGTTA
>JALTZF010000127.1 GCA_027046265.1 Pyrodictiaceae archaeon | reverse complement strand
TCGATAGCCTCTCTATCCTCGATACTCAAAACACCCTTGCTGACACTATCGTCTAAGAGCTTCTCTATAGATGCAAGAACCTCTAGTACAGCGTAAAAGCTGTTGCCACGGAGATAAGAGCTATACCTCGTAGCCTCTATGAAGCCTAGACCCTGCCTCTTGAGGATGTCATTTATGTAAGAGACATTCCTATTGGCCAAGTCGGCTAGCTTCTCTAAGACTGTCTCATTATTAGTCTCAACAACAGTCTCGCCACCAGCTCTTAACTCCAAGCCCTTCACGGTGACATTAAGCTGTTGAAGCCTAACACTAAGATATTCTTCTCCTCCTCCTCCCTTCATCTTTGTAGCCTGGAATTCTCCACTTCCCCTCAAGTAGGCTGTCCTGCTTGTACTCGATGACTCTAAGTCTATCTTAAAATAGTGGCTGATACTGTATGCTTCAACCAACTCGTCTAAAGTGCCTGCAGCAAACTCGAATGCTCCACCTGAAGAGAAGCGTATCGTGTCGTTAGACTCAAAGTAGATAGTGTTAAAGAGCAGTCTACCCCTAGGCTTTTTCTCAGCAGCCTCTGGGGGTAGCCTTACTAGTATATTCAGCTTATACGATACTCCCAGACTACCATCTGGGAAGACTGTGATATTCATTTCTGGCTTGAGCTTAATACTAGGAGCCGCGCCGTGCTGAGAATGGGCTTGCTGTGGTAGGATTACCAGAGATAATACTAGTATCGTGATATAGCAGATACCCGCGAGTCTCCTCATTAACACTATTACACCTCAGGGAGGAACTCGTAACCAGAACTCTAAGAGTTATATATTTAAGCTTTGCTGCTTTTTAGAGCGCCATATAGTAGTGTAAATATTATAGGAGCCCTTAGGATAGGATGCAATAAGAACGCCTTAGAGAAGCCTAAGCTCTTTTAGGCCAAGATCGTTAAAGGAGAAGAAACAAGTATGCCTACTTAGCCTCCAGGATCTCACTCTACTACGATACTATTATGTTGGCACGTGAACAATCTACCAGTTACGTACCGGCTACAGAAGATAGAATTGTATTATACTCCCTTGGCGAGCTTTACATAGATCCTATTTTGTCTTTACTATTTCTCCTATTGCTTCTATGAGTTCTCTAACATCGCTAGATGTAATTGCACCCATTACTCCTATCCTAATCATAGTATCCTTATGCTCTCTCATTCCTGGGGCAACAACGTATCCTCTTCTCCTCAGTTCCGACACAAGCCTTGGTGCCTCTACTTCTCTTGGTGTCTTAAAGGCAGTTACTGTTATGCTCCGATACGCCGGGTCCCTCACGACCGTGTCGAACCCTATCTGTGGCAGATTAGTGTAGAGTAGGGCTGCTCTCTCCCTGTGTTTTTCTCGGTACCTCGCCAGCCCCTCCTCTTTCACCATATTCAACGCCTCATTGAGTGCATAGAGTATTGTTACTGGAGGAGTGAAAGGAGTCTCTTTCCTCTCGGCTAGGAACCTGTGGTACCTCCTAAGGTCTAGTGCTGGTGGAGTATTCCTGCTCCTGCCCTTTTCTAGATACTCGACAGCCTCTCTCCCAAGTAGTACTATCGCCGCTCCTGGTGGTGCTGCAAGAGCCTTATGGCTACAGGTCGCAGCTGCATAGACCCCCTTCCTCAGCAGTGGGTCCTCAACAGGGAATGCGGACACAGCGTCTACGAGGACCTTAACGCCCATCTCATAGGCTTTTTCAGCTAACAAGCCTAGGCCGCTGTAGACTATCCCCATGCTAGTCTCATTCTGGACTAGCACGAGGTAATCGTAGCCACCCTCTTCTAGCCTAGCCGCTACATGCTCAGGGTCTGGATACTCTCCAGGCTGCCTTGAAGCGAGTGCCTCAACTACTGCTCCCCTTTCTCTCAAGCTTTCAGCTATTCTACGCCCAAAATCACCATAGACTAGTACTAGGACACGTGTACCTGTCTCCACAAAACTCCATAGCATGGCGTCAACAGCTGTTGTACCAGAGCCAGGCATTACTAGGGCCTCTTCTGCTCCGCTGAGCTCTGCCAAGTCTTCAACTACGCTTGCCAGTAACCTCTGAAACTCTGGCCCACGATGAGTAATCATGGGCTTGGCTTGTGCTTGTAGAACACGCTCGGGAACCTCTACTGGGCCTGGTGTGAAGAGCTTGTATCCCGGCATGAGAGTATCACCCCTCCTAGCACTCTAGCCCAATCTCCTTAAGGTGGAGACAAACACGAGCATACTCTCGCTCTATAACCTCACAGTATTTGTTGAACTCTCTAGCCACAATGTATGCTGCTTGTACCGCCGCACGATACTGTGCCTCAACAGTTGATGCTCCAATGTGTGGTGTAACTATTACCCTTGGGTGCCTGGCAAGCCTCTTATCGATATCTCTCTTCGGCGGCTCGGTCTCCAGCACGTCTAGTGCTGCAGCTGCAACAATGCCCTGTTCTAGTGCTTCTAAGAGTGCTTCGGAATCTATCACGGCTCCACGAGAAGTATTTACGATAATTGCCCTGTGCTTCAAGCACTCAAATAGTTCTCTACGGCCAATCATGTGGTAAGTCTCATTGTTTAATGGCACGTGGAGAGTTACTATGTCGGCTATTGAAAGGCCTCTACACAGGTCATCTACGACTTGAGCCCCAATCCTCGTGGCATAAGATTCTACGTCTGCTATATCGTAGGCGTAGACTCTCATCCCGATAGCTCTAGCTATCTCAGCTACTCTCCGGCCTATCCTGCCAAAGCCTACTACGAGTAGGTTCTTCCCGTAAAGCTCAAAGCCCATACTCTTACCCCACAGCCCATTCTTCACGTTATTAACATGGTCTACCAAACTACGAGCAATAGCTAGTATTAATGCTATTGTTAGCTCTGCAACACTTTGTGTAGAGGCTGTCGGCGTGTTGTAGACTTTTACTCCAAACTCCTGGGCGGCCTCAAGGTCTATATTGTCTAGTCCAACGCCAGCCCTGACTACGAGGCGTAGTCTGCCTCTAGCCCCAATGCCGAGAAGGTCTCTGTCAAGAATAGTCCTGCCACGAACTACTACAGCATCATAGCCTGGTAGTAGCCTAGCTAGCTCCTCTCTAGAGGGCCTTAAAGCAGTGTGCACCTCTACACCACAAGATTCTAGGAGTTTACTGAAATTCTCGTGGAGATGATCTGTCACGAGTACTCTAGGGTTCTTCATGGGTATCCAACCCCCACATAGGCGTCTCCAAGACTTACATGGAGTAATCTTGCTATGACAGGGCACTTGGCACGTAGTAGCACTATAGTCTTCAATGGGTCGAGGGTCCTATACTCTATGAGGGCCTCAAAGTTGGCGATACCCTTAGATATAATGGCATCACTCATAGATACCTTGCTTAGAGTGCTCCTTGATACAAACTTGTAGGCTGCAACAGGGTATCTGGAACCAGTACCAACAATCTTTACCCCCTCACAATCTAGGATCCCGTCCAGCTGTTCTAGAACCCACTTAGCCTCGCTGACAGTTATGTCGACCTCGTAAGGCTCAGATCTAGCCACAGCAAGAACTCTCCATCCACGCCTAGAAAGCTCACATGATACAGCCAAGTCTATGACGGCCTCCCCAGCATTGTCGAGAAGGTAGGCTATGCTATGCGCAGACTCGAGTAGCCTAGTAGCAGTAGCTATGTCCCCGCGTACCCGCCCCTTGAGTTCTAGGAGCCCCCTAGTCCAGGGCATCCACACGTCAACAGAGTTTGCAAGAGAAGAAAGAGCCAGTAGCCCTTCCAAGTCATAGGTGTGGAGATTTAGTTTGCCGACTAAGTCTAAGGCCTTCCTATTGAACTCTCTCCTGAGCACACTAGTTGAATCACCAAGCACAGCGTAGGACTCCACGAAGATCCTTGTCCTAGAACCCTTAAACCTGTGTAGTATACTGAAGGACTGGGCCTTGCCAAGTCCAAGCTTGCCACGGCTAGAGAAGAAGCAGTCTAGACAGTCTGGGCCTAGAAGACCGATTCCCGCCAGTCCACCTGGCTCTCACCAAGCCCCAACAACCCCGCCTACCTAGCATTTAAATGTTTACCCAGGGAATAAGGGTAGGAAGGAACTAGCCATCATAGAGGCTTACGCCACCCCCCATCCCCCTTAACATGTCTTCTAAGAACTATAAACTAGTAGTGTAGTTAGGCTAATTGTACTCTTAGATACATGTTTTAAGGAGACAGAGGAGCATTATATGCCTGGAGGTGTCCACTTGTTCTCCATAGTATTGCACGCTAATATACAGTATGCAGAGATACCACGTAGTGAGTGGGAGAAAGTCTTCGAGAAATCATACTACAAGACGATAAGTGTCCTTTTGAGTCGCGAAGTAAGATTCCACTTGAACATTACAGGTTACACAGTAGAGCATTTGCCTAAAAGGGTTATAGAGCTTGTAAGAGACGGCATCTCGACAGGTTTGATAGAGCTCACCGGCACCAGTTATTCTCATGCAATACTTCCACTACTCAACCTCGACACTGCTGAGGAGCAGGTAAAGCTAGACAAGGAGGTTAAGGCCCAAGTATTTGGCGTTGAGCCCAGAGTGTTTTGGCCACCCGAACTAGCCTATGACCCCCTGCTCCCCGGTATCATTAGGAGAAACAAGTACGACCATGTATACGTTGATGGGGAGGCCTTGTTCTACACTAGTATAAACAGCTTCTTCCACGAGTACAAATACCCCCTTATGAGGCTTGAGAAAGCCCGTAGGGGGAGTAGGCCTATTCTCCTAAACTACTTGCTTGGCCTGCTTGAGCTGAAAAAGTCTCTGAAGAGGGTGAAGCCTGGAAAGTACACTGTTATTGGTGTTGAGGAGATTATTGGTATACCAGTATGGGTCCAACTCAACACTTTGACGATCCTTGCTGTCGGCGAATTCCCACTAATGAACGTTAAGAGAGCCTCAAAGTGGGCTAAAGGGCTAGGCGACGTAGTGGTCTATGGCACTGACATAGAGTTCTTCGGGTATAGGAGTATTGGCGGGCGCCTCTTGTCTCCAGAGAAGCTAGTAGAGTTCCTGGAGCTCCTTGGAGGAGAAATTGTTCACGCCGAGGAGCTACCATTGATGAGGGGCAAATACTACTTGAAGACTAGTAGCTGGGCACCAGACAAGAGCTTAGACATATGGGCTCGTGACTGGGATAATAGGAGGATAATAATGTTCTACGACAAGGTCTCGAAACGCACTAGGAGAGTATTAGTTAATAGTGATTTTCTCGGCTGGGAGCCCTTGCCCGAGAAGAAGCTTGAGGCATACAAGCTCATCTATGAGGACTGGTTGGAGGGGAGGAGGGGTGGCGAGTAGCCTGCGTAGAAGGCTCTCGGTAGCACTCCTAGTACTCATAGCCCTATTCTTTATGGCTGACCAGAACCTCTTGCCGCCAAACTACCAGGCTATAATGAAGGAGTTTGGGATCTCTGAGTCTGAGATGGGCCTCGTATCATCAGTCTTTGTCGCTACAAGCGCATTAATGACTATTGTGTGGGGCTTCTTATCTGATGTCGCAAGCAGGAAGAAGCTACTCTTGGTGGGTGTGTATCTTGGAGAGATACCGTGCTTCTTGACAGCATTCGTTAGGAGTTACTGGGAGCTACTATTGATGAGGGTTCTAACCGGTATTGGCATAGGCTCCATCATACCAATAGCTTACACGATAATAGCAGACATGTTCCGGGGAGAAGAGAGGGGGAAGGGTTACGGGTACATTGAGACTGCTTTTGGGTTTGGAGTACTCGTAGGCATGGTTCTCGCAGGAGTCATACCCGACTGGAGGCCGCCATTCATCTATGTCTCAGTCCCAAACTTTGTACTAGCACCCCTCTTCTACCTAGTAGCAGAGGAGCCCAAGCGTGGCGAGAGCGAGGAGGCCCTACGAGAAGTCTATGAGCGAGGCCTAGAGTATGGATATAGGATATCGTGGAGTATTGTTAGGAAGAGCTTCAAGACTGTGACTAACATACTCATCTTTATACAAGGCGTATTAGGGACTGTGCCTTGGGGCGTCATCGTATACTGGCTGGTCTCATTCCTCATGGTTGCAAGAGGCATGACTAAAGAGACAGCGACCATGGTGCTACTAATACTAGGCATAGCCTCTGTGATAGGCAGCCTTGTAGGCGGAATACTCGGCGACATTGCTGAGAGGAGAAGGCGTGGTGGCAGAGCGTTGCTTACTGGTGCAGCCATACTTGCAGGGATGTTTGTGGCTATAGGGATAATACTGTACCCCCTGCCAAGCAGCCCAACAATCTGGGACTGGGTGTTCATAACAGTCTACAGCCTACTACTAGTCCAGCTAGTATCCTATGCAGGCCCAAACGTGAGGACAATAATATCACAGGTAAACCCTCCAGAGGATCGTGGCACAGTGTTCGGAGTGTTTAACATACTAGACAATGTCGGTAAGGCTCTAGGCCCACTGCTCGGTGGGCTCCTAATCGGGTACCTTAAATCCATAGGCTATAGCCCTGCAGAGGCGTATACTTGGACACTCGTTATAGGAGCACTATTCTGGGCGCCATGTGCAGCACTATGGCTATGGATCTATAAGACCTACCCAAGGGACCGTGACGCTGTGGAGAGGATGCTTAGAGAGAGGGCCCAACAGCTACTCCAACAAGCCTTGTAGCTAAGAATGGGAGACGCAGCCGTGAATAGTGTGGCTATGAAACTGTTATGTAGTGGGAGTAGTGTAGGGCCAAGCAAGAGAGTGGGTGGTAAGTAGTGACTATCGACTTAGTGTTTCCCCCAGGCTTCGTCTTTGGCACTGCTACTTCTGCCCACCAAGTAGAGGGAGACAACAGGTTTAATGATTGGTGGGAGTGGGAGGAAAAAGGCAAGGTTCCACGCTCTGGTAGGGCTTGTGGACACTGGCAACTCTACCGCAGTGACATAGAGCTTATGGCTAGGCTTGGCTACCGTGGGTACAGGTTTTCTGTCGAGTGGAGCCGCATATTCCCGCGAGAAGAAGTGTTCGACGAGGATGCCCTTCTTAGGTATGCCGAGATAGTTGATCTCCTAAGAGGAAAAGGCATAGAGCCCATAGTGACTCTGCACCATTTCACTAACCCTACCTGGTTTAATAGGAGGGGGAGCTGGCTTAGAGAAGACAATACAAGGTATTTCCTGAAGTTTGTCGAGAAAGTAGCTGACACCCTTAAGGGTGTCAAGTACTGGGTTGTATTCAATGAGCCAAACGTCTACGTGTTGCAGGGGTTCATACTTGGAGTCTGGCCTCCAGGGTATAGAGGAGTCGGCAAGGGCGAGAAGGCTCTTAGGAGCCTCGTGAAAGCACACGCTGAAGCCTATAGCGTCCTCAGTAAGCGCGGGGTATGGGTTGGTGTTGCACAGAACCTTATACCCTTCAAGCCCGCGAGCACCCGCCGCAGAGACGTTGAGAAGACTAGGCTCGTAGACCTAGCCTATAACTGGGCTTTCATAGACGCTGTGCTCCATGGAGAATACGCGTTCCTCAAGGGTAGAGGGAGAGCAGTCTCTTCAGACTTCGACTTCATCGGAGTAAACTACTACTCAGCATACCTCGTCAAACACAGCTGGAACCCCTTCAAGCTATTCATAGAGGTAAAACCCTTAGAGACAGACATTAGGACTACAATGGGCTACTACGTCTACCCCAGGGGAATCTATGAAGTCACAAGAGCCGCATATGAGCGTGCAGGGAAACCCATCGTTATAACCGAGAATGGTGTAGCAGTAGAAGACGACGAGGACAGGATAAAGGCTATCATCCGGCACCTTCAGTACCTCCACAAAGCCGTCCACGAGGGGGTTAGAGTTGAAGGCTACTATTACTGGAGCCTAATGGACAACTACGAGTGGGATAAAGGGTTCAGCCAGCGATTCGGGCTAATCGAAGTAGACTACGAGACCTTGGAGAGGAGGCCGCGCAAGAGCGCGTATGTGTACGGCGAGGTAGCAAAGACGAATACAGTGAAGGGCGAGCTGGTGGAAAGGTATGGTCTGAAGACGCTAGACTAGCCTCACAACCCAGAGGGCTTAATCCTCCATATGGGGCTTGTATACGAGTAGCGTAGAGAATCACTGCTGATATATGCCGCGAAAAATTTAAAACAAACTTAACGAACTCACCAAAATCAAGATCCAGCCCAGAATAAATAGACGTAAGAAGGTGATGGGGTAGGAGGGTAAAACTCCTAGCCCTAATACTAGCCATAGCACTAGCCGTAGTAGTCCTCTACTCTTCAGCCACAATACAGAAAGGCCCAAGCATAACAACAACCACAATCAACTCTATACAGTACCTTGCAGGAATAAAGCCCTGGCCCACAGAGATGATGGAGTACCTAGAAGAAAACGTTACACTATACAAGCCTGGCGAGCCAATAAGAGTGGCAGGCTTCGAGATAGTAGTTAACGAGGCAAAAATACTAGATGTACTCGAGTACAACTACACAAGAGAAGGCAAGACTGTCGTCGTAAGAGACTACCCGAAAATGGCCAAATGGACTGGAGGCCAGCCACAAGTAGTCGGCGACGCCGTCTACGTCTACGTAGATGTCACCTGGAGGAAACTCACTGAAGAAGAAATAAAGAGTTTTGGCGAGAAAGTGGGGCCAGGACCCCTCGCAATACTATTCGCGCCATGGCTAATACTATTCCCAGCAGAACAAGAACTAGAGCCAGGACTACTAGACATAGTAGTCTCCTTCGACGACAAATGGATAGAAAACCGCAAGGTAAACATAGACCCCAAGGCGCCCCACGACCAGATAGGACTAAAAGCAGTAGACCCCGGATGGACTGGACGAGGAAAAATACTATTCATAATACCAAAAGGCTCAGGCAACGTGCAAGCAGTATTAACAGTACGAGCAGAATGCCCTCTAGGAGTAACACACCCACTATGCTCTCCAGGACTACCAGTAGCAAAAATAAGTGTACAACAAGGCTAGGCACAGTGAAATAGGGGCTATGTGTGATCGGGCAACAGTATGAGTAATGTTATCATATGACGATATTTTCTATTACAAGATCACGAGCCTCTTCTTCAATTACTTTATACGACTCTTAGCATAACGTTTCCTTGATAATATATAATCC
>JALTZF010000126.1 GCA_027046265.1 Pyrodictiaceae archaeon | reverse complement strand
GTAGGGTGTAGACTATGACTGAGACTGTGGGTAGGAAGGTTGGAGTTGCTGAGGAAGTTATGAAGGAGGCTACAAGCTTTCTTGCAGTGCCACGGGGTATTCTTAGCAGGCAGTGGCCATGGTGGACTGCGGGTGTTCTAACAGGGCTTGCTGAGGTAATAAACTTTGCTTACAAACATAAGTTTATAGGAGTTACAAGCGGCATGGCTAGGATGCTGGCGGCAGTTGAGTCTACTCTTACTGGTGGAAGCCTAATAGCCACTAAGCCTGATTACCAGCCTAATATAAACAGGATTATTCTTGGCGCTCTAGTAGCAGCATACGTGTTTGCATGGCTTGAACGCGACTTGAGGAGCTGGGTTGTCTATCCAAAACCTATGCTGGTTACAACTGCTATAGGGGCATTCCTATTTGCATGGGGTACACGTATAGCTGGCGGCTGTACACTACACCACTTGCTCGGAGGGTTCCCAGCATTCAACCTTAAGAGTATTGTAGTAATGTCAGTATCAACTCTTGGCGTGTTCACTGGCTTCATTATTCTTAGAGCATTAAGAGTCACACCATACTTTAAAGCACAAGACACAAAGTGGTATGTTAGTTTCGCCAAGAAGGCAGGTACAGCTGATGGATTAACACTAAAGATAGGATACAACCCTGGCAAAGACCTACTAAGACTCACTCTGTATGCTTTCTGGGTAGTGTTCGCTGTCGTAATAATATACAACGCATTCTTCGGGAATACTTATGCTGTTGAAATGGGCTGGGCTGATAGCCTAGAAAAGACCAGGATATACAAGCACATGATTAGAGCTGGGACTATAGATGACATACTCATACTGCTAAGTATAGGAGCGCTCCTAGGCATAGCAGTAGCAAAGACTGGTATTGGCACAGAATGCGCCCTCATAAACCCTGAGTTCGGCATAATGCTCTCTAAGAACGAGAAGAAGGTTGCTAGACAGTGGCGGATACCATTCCACCTACGTACAACCTTCCTCAGCATGGGCCCCCTAGTAGCACTGGCAATCCACATAATAGTTGCTGGCCTAGCCTTCTGGGCTGGCTTTACATTCTTTGGGATACTAGAGAAGCACAACTGGTTTGTAGAGCAGGGCTTCACGGCTAAAGTAATGAGGAATATACCAAACTTGCCGCTAGACCTTCTAGGAGGCTTCATGCTAGGCCTGGGCACTATATTCATGCTTGGCTGCGAGTTCAGAAACTATGCCAGAACAGGACTCCTATACATAACAGGCCTACTGATATGGCCATTCTTCTATCTCGGATACCTACCATACACACTAGCAAGAGACTTCTGGGACAGCATCTGGCTAGACCCCAAGTGGGCCTACGCATCAACAACATTCGTGCCAGCACTCATAACAGAAAACGAGACACTACAATCACTAATATGGCTTTTATGGATACTCCTATGGGTAGGAGTACTAGTATGGGCTCTAAGATTTGGAGCAAAGAACCTTGGAGTAAACATAAAAGACCTACTAGTCAAAGACAACGATGTGCTAGCTGTTGAACGCCTAGCCCGCATATCAAGCAACGAAAAAGAATACAAAGAACTCATGAGCATAGAAGAGGAAGTATCAAAATCAGCTGCACCAGCATAAAGCAATAAGCCAAGCCCAGCATCTAAACACCTAAACCCAGCTATTTTTAAACACACCCCCCTTACGCTCTCCCCAACGACAGCTAAGGCTCAACAGAGGCTGTTTCGAGAATTGAGTGGTGCTATTACATGACCCGAAAGCAGGTGTTTAAGTCTCCCCCATGGGCAAAGAGCATAGATACTTTTGCGGTAGGAGTAGGCCTAACCGGAGTATATCCCTTCCTACTCCTCTTATCAGTACTAAATAGAGGTCTCTTCGGCCCATTATCACTCTATACTTCACTAACAGCTCTCATAACAAGCTATGGGCTCTACAAAGTATACAGAGTCACTAAGGCCAAGTGGGCCCAGTTCTCCTATGCTCTCCTCCTAGCACTAGTACTCGTAAAGCCGGCAGCGCTGGTGCTTGGTGTTGCAGGGTTCATACAACAATTAACAGACACATTACTCATAGCCACAATAGGGTTAACACTACACAAACTCTCAAGACAACCCAGATTAGACCCCTTAACCTCATACCGACTAGACAGGCTTGGAGGATTCATAGTACTCTCAGTATTCTTCTCACTAATACCCCTACCACTAGTATCACTAACAGCCCTAGTCTTCTCTGGTGTACTACTAGTATCAGTCTACACAATCCTCTCAAAACTACACTACTATGCAACACGAAAAGAACGCGTACGCCTAAAAACAGCCTAAGAAACACTAAGGCCTAACCAATGGAGAGTAGCCGAGAAGAGAACTCAGACAACTCATAAACAACACAAAAACAAGCCAAAAAGAAACAGCTATATCATCCCAATACTATTCACTCACTAATTCTCCCCTCTATAATCCCGGCATACTCCGCGAAGTCCCCTACTAAACTCTTAAAAATCTCATAGAGCCTCCTATCATCTACAACCCAGTAGCGGTACATAAGCACACTACACTTCTTAGCCGCACTCGCCAGCCTCCCACCAAGATCCCCCGGTATTAGGCCCCGCCTACTAGCCTCTATGAAGCACTCTGCGGGCTCTCTAACACTCTCGCCAGCCTCCTCTAACAAGAGCTGGCAAGCCCTTGAAGCTGTCTCTATAATACTCATAGCCAAGTAGCGCAAAGCAAGCCTCTCATACAAGCCCAGACCATCAAAGCCCCGGCTAAGTAGCTCTTGGGCCTTCCCAATAGAGTCCTTGAGACTCTCAACAAGCTCACGTAGAGTGTTACCCAAAACTCCTCACCCCAAAATAGATGTATAAGAGAAGCCTAATTAGAGGATTGGAGCTTCAAATCAAGCCTTATTGTATTCTATCCCCTCCTCCCTCTCCTAATAGTACTTCTATTCTGTCTATGAGTTCTTGTATTGTTTTTGTGTTGAGTCTCTGCATGATGTGCTGTAGTTTTCTTGCTGTCTCTATGTCTAGTCTTAGGGTTACTGTTTCTGCTCCCTTGAGGCTTGCATGTTTTCTGAGTTCTTCTGCCAGGTCTCTTAGGTTTTCTGGGTTGAAGCCTATATTGTTGTAGACTTCTATGTCTTCTGCTTCTAGCTCCTCTTTGATGTCCTGGGGTACTTGTGCTCTGCTTACAAGTATCATTCGTTGTGGCTTGTAGACGTTCTTGTAGAGTCTTACGAGCTGGTGTTCTCTCAGTCTTAGGCTGCGTGCTTCTCTTACTTTTTCGCGTATCTCGCTCCTCTTGACCCCCATTATGTCTGCTAGGCCTTCAAAGAGTCCTTCGAGCCACATTGACCTCCATTCTTCTGCTGTTAGAGGCTTCTTGAAGTAGCCTTTGAGGTCTCTTACCCGGTCGTACCAGTCTTCTAGCTCTTTGAATTCTAGTATTATGTCTGGCCTCTTTACTGGGGGGCTTGCTGAGAGGTCTACTATGTTGAGTATCATGCCACTGTAGACCATTGCGTCTGGCCGTAGTGCTGTGTAGAGGCTCCAGACACGCTGTAGGTCACTTGTGTCTTCCCAGCCCAAGGGCCTAGGTACTTCATGGAAGAAGCTTATGAAGCCTTCGGATGGATTGCCTAGCACAGCGTTTGGCGGTATGATCCCAAGCCTCTGCTTACCACTGCGATCAAAGCTTATGAAGCCATGCTCCGGGTATGCGAGCTGGTAGCCTTGCTCTGCTAGTAGAGCCATAATTGTTGCGAGGCCCCAGACTTGGTAGGCTGTCCTCATGTTTGTGCGTAGCGAGGTTCTTATGGCTGCTGTGGCCCTACGTGTAAACTCCTCGAACCCTATCTTTCCCCGTGCTAGATCGTATACATAGTTGAAGATCTTCTTCTTCAGGTGAGCCCTAGGGTCTTCCATAAAGCTCTTGAACTCACGCGGGTAAGTGAACCCCTTCAAACCAAGGGCTTTCACGAGCCTCTCAACAGCTTCCCTTGTCTTCCATGTCCATGTATAGGCCTCGCCTAGCATACTGCTAGCCACAGCATCTATAAAGCATTCCTTGAACTCTTCTAGGGCTTCAATGCTTTTGCCGCCAAAGAAGGGGATGGAGTCGCCATCTACGCTAATACTCTCCGACACTTTTCTGGCAAGCTCTTCGACTTCGCTAAGACTCCTGCACTGCAAGATCTGTAGGCCCCAGGAAGGAAATGAGAGGTATACACCCCTCATATAGTAACATGTTGCTTTAATTGACTTGGCGAAGGAGAGATATGATTGTAACAGTAATAGGTAATAATAGTGATATTAGTGTGTTTGTTTGTGAAAGATAGTTGTGGGGTTTTGTTGTGGGCCGTAAGAGGGGTGGCTTACGGGAGGCTATAGCACAACTATATTACTCTGGTAGGAGGGGGTATGTAGTCATAGTAGAGCGTGGTACTCACACGGGGTTGAGACGTATAAGGCTAGAGAATATTGAGAAACTGAGAAGGGGCTATATAGTTCTTGTAGACGGTACAATAATACCTTTACATCGTGTTGTAAAGGTTCTTGATGATGAAGAGAAAGTAGTTTATTCACGGAGCACAGCCCAGGACGGGCTTGAGACTGAATAAAAGGTTCCTGATTTCTCATGGTTGTTCTGGCTATGAATTTATCATGGCCAGTTTAGCCTTAGCACTAGTCTACAGTCCTTACTTATTAGGAGTTCATCAAGATCGTAGAATTCTATTCCTTCTATGTTCACAGTCTTAATACCATTTCTTTTTCCTGAAAGCTCATGGCATATCCTTGCCTCGTCGGGGTCTGGCTCAAGAAATTCGTGTGGTATTTGCTTTAGTACATCTCTTATGAACCTCTTATCAACATAGACTAGCTTGCCTTCAGCAACCTTCAAAACTTCCCTGTTTGTTTCTTCTTCAATAACTACAGCTTCTTGTTCAGCCTCATATACCTCGGCTAGCTTGTTGATACACTCACCAATAGAATTGCACGAGAACGCCGCGACAAGATCAAGCTCTACCTGTGGTGGCTCCCTCTCAGCTTCTTCGATAACTCTCTCCTCGTAAATCCTAAGCTCAAACACAACTAGTCTCCTCCACTCTCCAGCACTCCAACTAACATGCACTGTCTAGGCAAAAATAAACTGGTTACAGTAGAGTCCTAGCCCTAGGCTGTGAGATATTTTTGTCCCAGGTATTGAAAACAATAAATTAGAGTATAGTACAGACCCCTATTTGACGGGATAGTGTGCTAGAAATAGTCTTTAGGTGAAGAGGACATGGCAGACAGTACTGTGAAGAATAAGAAGAGAAGGAAGAAGATGAGGCTTAGCTTTGAGGATTTATGGGCAGAGGAGTACTTTGAAATGGCTTATAGTTGTTGCGACTATGAGTACTGGTATCTTGACGAGTTGGGCAGCGAAGAAGATGGTAGAGCGTGTGGGCCTGTTTGCTAGCTCTCCTCTCGGTTGTCTTATAGAATAATTATCATTCTTCTGCGGGTATTTCTCTTAGGGTCTTGTATATTGGCCCGCTTCTTGTTAGTATGCTCTGCTTAATCCTCACAGACTCTAGTGTGATGTAGCCTACGTCTACGTCTTGGAGTTCGTTGAGTAGTTTTACTACACGGTCGAGATTCCTTGATCCTTTGAGTCTTGCGAGTGTTATGTGTGCAACAAACTCTTCTCTCTCTGGCTTGAATCCTAGGCGGCGGACACCTCGCTCGATAACCTTATATATTCTTTCTAGCTCTTCTGCACCCTCCCTCACTCCAACCCATAAGACACGGGGCCTTGTAGGTGTGGGGAATGCGCCTACGCCGTAGAGGTGTAGTTTTACCTTCTTGGGCCTAGCTTCTCGCACTATTCTCTCCAAATCGTCTAATAGGCTGAGTGGTGTATTGCCTAGGAAGCGTAGTGTTATATGCATATTATGGTCTTCTACAGGCTTCATTGGTGCTCCAGTGGCAACAAAGGAGTCTCTTATTCTTACAAGCTTACTAATAATACTTGGGTCTTCTATGTCTACAGCAATAAACATTCGGACAACTTCGGACAAATTATCCTCCTCCCCCAGGACTACTATGTGCATTGTCTGGATAGTGATAAGCGCTACTTCTGTCCATGCATCCTCCTAAGCTTATGGGGATACTGGTTTTGGCAGTTTGGACCCCCGAACCTGATTTGTGTTATATGCTCGGAGGCTTTTGTTTATATCAAAACTATCGAAATTTTTAATGCTCTACAACAAAAATAAGGGTCATAAGGAGTAGTCTAGGGTGAAGAGTGTTGGAGTGTTTTGAAGCCCTTCTCACGCGGAGGAGTATTCGAAGATTCAAAGGGGAGGATGTGCCTCTAGACAAGGTATTAAAGGCAATTGATGTAGCGCGCTATGCGCCAAGTGCTAAGAATAGTCAGCCGTGGAGGTTCATTGTAGTCAAAAACCCGGAGACAATAAAGAGACTGTCTGAACTAAGTATTGGGGCTAGGCCACTGGCCAATGCTAGTATGGCCGTAGTGGTCTTAGCTAATAAGGATGAATCGCCAACATCGTACCTAGTTGATGGCGCTCTTGCAGCAATGTACTTCTGGCTAGCACTACACTGCATGGGCCTGGGGGCTGTGTGGATTCAGACACTACGCAGGATAGAAGAGATAAACAAGCTGCTTGGCGTGCCTAGCAACTATGTTCCAGTCGCAATCTTCGCTATTGGATACCCTGCGGAGAAGCCTCCTGTAAAGCCTAGGCGTCCTCTAGAAGAGATAGTATTCATAGATAAGTACGGCAATAAGATTCAGTCAACTGGCAAGTGATCATTAACTCTTGTGGCTAAGAAGCTAGGGCAAAGACCCTTGTTATAGGTAGGCTTTTCCTATTAGTCTTCGTGCGTGCACAGTAGGTCGTGTATCTTCACGTAGTCTTTTGGTATTTCTGCTCTAACCCCCTTGTAGGGGTCTACAACCTGGTTTATTTTGAGGTCTACTACTAGGCTTGCAAGCATGTACGCCTCCTCGAATGATAGGTTCTGAGTTCTAGCTAGAGCTTCTACAGCAACTTCTGTGGCACGGTAGGCTGCTTCGTCTAGTGTCTTGCCGTAGGCTAGTATGGCGTAGCGTTCGCCTAGGTCTAGTACTGGGAACCTCGGCTTACACCCCTTAACCAAGCCCACACGCACGAGAACCTCCCCGGAGACCTCTGCAGCAGAAACACAGACCTCGCCATCACCTTGCACGAGGTGGAGGTCCCCGAGAGCCAATAGTGCACCCTCAACAAATACTGGCAAGTAAACCCTCACACCTTTGCCCAGTACCGAGACATCCATGTTGCCGCCATGCTCGCCAAGACTACCAGTTGGAACCTCTCCCTCTGCGGGTGCAACACCTATGACTCCTATCATAGGCCTCAACTTAATCCTTAAGTCGCCAAACCTGAGGAGCCCGTTGTCTACACGGAGAATCCTAGCCTTGGGACGTATCTTCTTGTCGTAGAGGGCGCCATAGCCGGGTGCGACAAGTATAACAGCAGTATCACTATACGCTATGTCGAGCACGTCAACAACGAGAGCATCCCCAGGCTTGGTCCCCTCAACGTAGACAGGACCCGTGGCAGGGTTTACACGGCTCCAATCAATAGACTCTAAGGGGGTATCCTCGCTCTTCACTTGCCCTCCAAGAGCGTCAAGAGTCTCAAATAATACCAGGTCTCCAGGCTTGGCACGCGCTACAGGTTTGTTGTTGGGGCTAAAGCTGTAGATGACGCTTGTTGATGGTATGCGTATGACCACGCTTAACCCCTTTTCTTCTGGCGAGGATGTGCTAGAGTATATTGGTTTTTATCTCGCTAACTCTTAGAGATACATGTACTGAGGCACAATAGCCAGCCAGCATGCCTTAAACCCAGATAGCCTAGGGTGAGGATTATAGCATCATGCTTGACTGGGTAGAGTACGAGAGGTGGATGAGCCAGGCCAAGAAAACATTGGAGCTTATTGATGCCGACATAGTGTTTGAGGGATACTCATGGGCCTGCTTTAAGGCTCACCAGGCAGTAGAGCTAGCATTGAAAGCTTTGTTACACCTTGTTGGCAAGCCTGCTTTTGGGTGTGATTTAACGAGGCTTCTTAGGGAGTCTTCTGAGGTTTGTAGTCAGCCAGGCAGGAGAGTGAGGGTATGTGCAAGTATACTGGACAAAATGTATATCCCTCCCAGGTATCCTGACGCTTTACCCGAGGGCGCGCCATGGGAGCATTATACTTGGGAGGAAGCAGAGCATGCTAAAGAGTGTGCATCCACTGTTATTAAATGGGTAGAAGACTGTGCAAAAAGCCTCAAGAATATTGGAGGTAAGAAGGAGGGAGAGGGAGAGAGTAATTGAGTTGCTGAGAGACTATGCTGAGTTGCTTAGGAGGAGGCTAGGAAGAATAACGCTACTACTTTATGGTAGCTATGCGCGTGGAGACTTTAACTTGTGGAGTGACATAGATGTAGTAATTGTCTCGGATGCATTCAAGGGTGCTAGGTTTCTTGAGCGGTGGAAGATGCTCCCAGAGCCTCCTCCTGGACTAGAGGCTCTGGATGCTATTACTTGGACACTAGAAGAGGCAAGGGTTCTCATGGAGAAGCCTTCGTGGAGAAAAGCTCTCGAGGATGCTATAAGTCATTGTTGATGACTACAAGTTGTGGAGCGGGTAAACGCCTACTAGCATGCAGCCGCTAAGAGGCTCTCTTCTAGGCTTCTTCCCCGAGTATTACTCGTGACATAGTGGTAGTATGATGGTTGTAATTTGTTAATACTGTGTTCGTTTTCTCTGCATGGTTATGACTTGCTAGAACTGCAGAGGCTAGTATTTATAGCTTTTTAGATGGTAATAGTTACTATTTTGGTAGAATTCTGTTAGGGGAAGACACTGTATGAGAGGCTTGAGGGGTATTAGCGAGATTACTTCTGCTGCACTACTAACACTTATTGTGCTTATTGTTGGCAGCTTTGTTATTGCACGTATACTCAGCGTGCTAGAGCATGGACTCTCCGAAGCTCAGGGCAAGATAGTGAGAATTGAACAAGAGATGGGGAGTACGCTAGTTGTCATGGCTGCGTATAAGCCTACGGATACTAGTGTTAAAGTAGTACTTGTGTC
>JALTZF010000125.1 GCA_027046265.1 Pyrodictiaceae archaeon | reverse complement strand
ACTTAGCCCACACCAACATCGATAAGCAGGCTTCCTAGGAGAAATGTGTTCTCCACAGTAGAGCCCTCCTAGTGAAGCAGCTTTGTAGTGCTTACTGTGATACTGGATCATAGCTTGGTACACCCTGCCAGGAGCCGCCTGGCTAGGTAGCATTAGGACAGACGAAGTACTCCTAAAGAGCCTTAAAGAGTACCGCAGTCCTCTGGGAAGCCTGCTGGCGGGTATAGAGGCTTCTATGTGTCCTAGCGGGTTTTCAAGTGGTAGTGTTCTCTTTTAGTGTCTCCTTCAGCTCTTCTAGCTCTCTCCTGATTTCCTCTACAGCTTTCACTATATCGTTCAACTCCTCTTCTATGTCTTTTATTCTTTCTTCTATACTTTTCGAGTACGTGGGCTTTGGTTTTAGTCCTAAGATGTACTTTACAGTGTCTAGGTAGCTTATGCTCCCTCTTGGCATGAGGCTGTGTACATGTGTTGTCTCCGCGTTAACTAAGTCCACAGATACTAGTCCACGATAATCCTTTGTGAGTATTGTGACTTTCCAGTAGAGGGTGCCGTTAATTATTGCTGGTATAGGCTCTTCTATGCTCAACTCGCCCCAGTCATATACTGGGTGTGCTTGCTTTACGTAGCTAGAAACCTTGCTGACTCCTATTACTGGCCTTGGTAACTCGTAGAAGAGCATTCTTGGCTTTGTAGTGTTTGCCTCAATGTATATGATGTATTTTGCGCTATAAGTCTCGCCAGGAGGCTCTGCAACTATTACCCAGTAGAGTTCGCCGCTACTGTCCTGTACAAGGTATGGCTGAGGATTAGTGCCCACATCGCGTATAACGTATGTATTGTGGTAGAAGTAATACTGTACAAACCCGACAGCATATCTGCGCAGTTCAGCCCAGCTTCTAGCAATAACCTCTGGGAGTAGTGGCACATTCTTGAACCTCTCATCTGATAGGGCTTCCTCTGCCCTAACAAGCTCTACGTGGCCATCTGGGTATACTACGGCGTAGCCATAGAGTACTCGTAGGCTAGTGAGTAGGCCCCGCCTATACATTTCTAACGGTATTAACGTGAGTACTTCTCCACGGTAGAGGATTTGCATGTTGTCTTCTAGGAGAGGCTTCTTACCCAGCCCTGCCGCTAGGACAACTCTCCTCTCAAGACTATCCACGTAAACTAGATTAAACCTTAAGTTATGAAGACCCCACTCAACACTCCTCCACACAATCCCTACGTCTGGAGGATACTTATCCCCGTAAACGAATACTGCTCCCAGAGGCTTCTTTGTCAGCTTATTCCAGAAGCCCTCAGGCTCTATAAGCCAGTTGTATACACTATGGTTACCCAGGTAGTATACATAGCTATCACCAGGATAGACGCGGTGTGTTGGCACTTGGATACGGTCGCTAGCGTACGTGTATGCAGCCATGAGTGGTATGAATCTCTTCAACCCATTAACATCTATAGGCTTCTCCAGCTCTACAACCTCTACAAGCCTCCCAGAAGCAATAGGAGAGTATATTGCCACAAACGCCAAGAGCGCTAGAGCAGGGACAGTGGCTAGTAGTAGTATCCTAAACATCCTCTTAGTCTTGGCTAGCTTCTGAACTAGTGGGAGCCGCCCAGGTACCCGTTCGACGTTCAACCCATAGGATAACCCTAGGTAGACTGCGGCTGAGGCCACGGCAAGTATAGAGCCGAGTGCTAGTGAAATCCTAATAGATGAAAGAGCGTAAAATGCTGTGTAGAATAGAGTAGCCACAATGACGCCTGCCAGCATAGTACGCCAACCACTGAGGCCACGATAAAGAATCAAGCTTATCCTATAGAACGCGTAGAGAAGGGAAACCAGTATGAGAAACAAGCCAGCAAGCCCTAGGAGAGGTGTGGATGCTAGCCCTACAGCTATACTGTTAAGGTAGAGTAC
>JALTZF010000124.1 GCA_027046265.1 Pyrodictiaceae archaeon | reverse complement strand
ATGCGTTAAGACTATTATCTAGCAGGCTTGGCGTGGGGGTAGACTCTATCCGCAGTGGAGTTGCGCGGGGCATAGTGAAGGCTTTGTTGCACGCTGAAGAACTCTTGTTCCCTGATACTCTTGTGGGCCTTAGAGCTGCCAGAGAGGCATCGAGGTTTATTGGTGTGGTAGGTAATACACTTCTTTGGCCTAGTAGCTATACTAGGCTATTACTTGAAAGGCTCGGTGTGTCCTCATACATAGATGTTTACTCCTTTGCAGACGAGGTCGGCTACTACAAGCCAGACCCAAGAATTTGGAGGACCCTATTCGAATCGTTAAACCTGAATGAACCAGTGTGCGTGCATGTAGGCGACTCTCTTAGAGAAGACCTTGCCGGCGCCATGGCTGCAGGGTGCAGAGCAGTGCTAATTAGCAGGGGCTCCACTACGAAGGTCTACAAGGATGTAAGCATTGCTGTAGCCTCATTACTATCAAACCTTAGGGATGTTATTAGTGAATTAGTTCACTAGTCAGTCTCAATATTGAAGATGCTGCTCTATAGTGGGCGCGTTCACGGTTTGATGGTTTTTCCTCAATCCTAGACCTAAAGTATACAATGAGCTGTACTGTGCTTACACGTGAAACCATGACTCAGAGGATACTGGTTAGGGCTGTAGAGTCCACACTAATACTCGCACTACTATGCGCCATGTTTTTAGCACCAACCACCATGGCTGCCTCGGCACAGAAGCCACTAGAGTGGATTAAGCCTGGCCTCCACGTCTCCTATTATGCTCTATCAGGGTCACTAACTATTAGTCCATGGTCTGCACGGAGCTCTATTTCTGTTAGTGGCGGAAATTTTTGGGCTGAGAGAATATTTATACCAAAGCCTGGACAGGTGAACATTGTCAATATTTTTGAGCACTTTGTTGTTGAGAGCATTGACAAAGACGAGGTCCATATGTATTATGCTGGCTGGAGTGTTAAGAAAGAGCTAGGAACTATCGAGAACCAAATAGTAACGCCAATACATAAGAACAAGCCATTTAATGGCCCCTTCTGGGTTGATCCTAGGCTTTTAGCTAAGGCGCAAGAAGGGGGAAGTGTTGTCATACCCCAGGAAGGGAAGAAGGTTGTCTACCAAGTAGTGTTTATTGGTCGGTATGATCTCTCGCCTTTCACGAAGAAGGAGAACATGGCGCTAGATGTAACGATACCGCTCCCTAGGGGATCTGTTAGGGAAGTTATCGGTTTGAGAGCCATAAGGAGTATGCGCGTTGGGGAGGGAGGGATTGCGTCCAAGAAGACTCTAATACATGAAATGGTTGTTGATAGGGCTACTGGTCTTATACTAATGGAGGCAGTTATGACTAGTCGGGAACTGCATGGAGGCTTAAGCGGGAAAAGGGCTATGTATGCTAGGTATCTTGCCGGTATCAACATGGACCTAGAGAATGTGCTACCAAGCTATAATGCTAGAAGCTACGACTATGGCGCACTGATTAGTACGGGCTATGTTGTGAGTGCTGAGGGCATGCTCTCCCCCGGCGGTACACCCTCGCTAGAAGGTATAATAGTCTCGTATAGTCTAAGCATTGTAGGTGTATACAAGAGCAAGGCAACATTCATCCTAAGCTTATTCATAGGTGTTCAGCCACCAGTCACAAAAACTTATCTTGGGGTAGTAGACCTTGAAACCGGGGAGACTAGGATAGAGTTCTCTGCAGACATGACCACTGGAGAAATACAGGAAGTAGGCAAAACCTTCCCAGTAGGCCTCCTCTTCATACCCAAAGACATGCTGGGAAGAGAGAACCTGGAAATCCTGGGTACACCATACTCGCTCATGGGAGTACAGGAAGCCAGTATTGAGGGCATAGGAAGCACAAGAATATACGTCTACAAGGCAGAGAGCGACGAAGCAGTAATCTCACTAGTAGCCTAC
>JALTZF010000123.1 GCA_027046265.1 Pyrodictiaceae archaeon | reverse complement strand
GTGCGTGGATCAGTGTTGTCTTCTTTTCCTTCATGGCTCCTATTGTTATTCAACGTATATCCCTTTTAGCCTAAGGCTTACTAGGGGTGTATAAGTGCCTAGAGCCCTAATTCTCGGTGCATTCATACAGCACTTCCAACCCCCTCTTTCTTGCTAGGCGCACCATCTTCTTATCTAAACTGAGAAGAGGAACGCCAAGTCGCTTAGTGATGCTCAACACGAGCAAATCATAATAGTAGCGTGTATCGTCCAATGCAAACATTATGTCATCCAAAGTTATGGAGGCGATTATGCTCTTATAGTTAAAAATCGCCCTTTCAACAAGGGCTCTAGTCTGAGTATTGTCTAAGTGTCTTCTTAGAGCCCATACAAGCTCATGAACTACTATGGTCGGTATAACCCACTCCTCAATAGCATCTAACAACTTCACAGCTTTCACGTGTAAAGGATCGTCTTCTACGAGATATGCATAGAGGACACTTGTATCAATAACTGCTCTCTTTACAGCGTTACAGCCCATAAGCAGATCCCTTACATGGGCTCAGCCAATTATAGCCCTAGGCTATGCAACATTTAGAGTCTTAACCTTTAAACGTGGCTTACCGATAAACAACAACTTGAAAGGGGAGAGTTGAGCAACATTGCCCAAGCCAAAAGACTTGGTTCGTTTAGCTGGCATAGGGAGATTCCAAGTCATGGCCTTATTGCAGGCGGCAAGGTACTATAAGCTCAAGGGCGACCTCGAAAGGGCTATGAGCTGGGGATTGAATAGAGCGATATTCTATGCGTGGGCCAAGTACTACGGCAAGGAGAGAAAAAGATACATTACCCTTGAGGAGTTAGAGCAGTCAGCAAGAAAGAGAAGGACACCTTTGAAGTGCCCCAACGGAATGACCGAAGTTCTTGGCGAATGCGTGGAATTAGGAAGAAGCGGTTTTTATTCTATTGGAGGCAATGAACAGACTCCGAGAGAGTTTAGACGCCAAGTAATAGACAAGATCTCACGCATATTGAAATGGGATGATGTTTGGCGAGCAGCACTAGAGTACGTGTCACAGTTTCCCGATAAGGTTTTAGAGAATCCACAACTCTTCTACAAGCTAGTCTACGAGCCTATTCGTGACACGTTTATTATCGAATTATTAAAGGGTCAGAAGCCCAGGCCTCCCCGCCATGTCATTGAGCGTATCGAGGCACTCTACAAATTAACAGAGAAGACTAGTAAAAAGTCAACACTTGATAAATTCTTAAAGAAGAGATAGGACATTATTTGTTATACCATAATTCATAGCTTCTTTACTATCTAAATAAACAATTAGAATGCTCGGTCCCGCCGAAGAGTTCTTCACGGACTCTATCACTTATCAGCGAAAGGGCGTCCATCCTCATTGCATACATTAGAAGTTTGTGGTGCGGGGGGTGGGATTTGAACCCACGCAGGCCTACGCCAGCGGGTCCTCAGCCCGCCCCCTTTGACCTGGCTCGGGCACCCCCGCACCTAGACTAAGATCTTTGCAGCCTAGCTGGTGTCCCCGTTATGATTATTCTATGCCTTGTAGATTAGGGTTTTTCAAGATTTCTCCCTTGAAGGTTCTCTTCTTGTACACATTGTGGACATAGTTTATTTATTATGTCTAATGCTTTTTTGAACATTTCCTTTGTTATAATTCCATTCTCATATATCTTTCTAAGCTTCTCAAAATCTATTATTTTTATTTCTCCATTAGGCTTTTTTACAACATCGACTTCAAGATCAAGATATACTATGGCGTCTTCGCTTATCTCTGGTGGAGTATTTATGTTGTAGTATGTTCCTTTGTGCTCTCCTGCTAATGAGTAATATCTATGTATAATAACCCATGAGTTTGTGTCTATCTCGGTTACTATTCTATCCCCCGGTTCTTTCTCCACGTTGAGGCCATCATACACGCCTCTTGCCCTGA
>JALTZF010000122.1 GCA_027046265.1 Pyrodictiaceae archaeon | reverse complement strand
GGGGTAGGTGCCAGGAGCTCGTGTTATCGCTGGCTATTGCTCTTAGGAGGGTAAGGATACTTGATGCATACAAGGCGGCGTGTATGGGTACTGATGGAGTTGACGGTAATAGTCCTGTTGCAGGAGCAGTTGCTGATGAGACTACTATACCTAGAGCATTGGGCATGGGCTTGAACCCTGTAGAGTACCTTGAGGAGAATAATAGCTATGAGTTCTTTACTCAGCTGGGCACAGTGATTGATACTGGAGGGCATACTGGGACAAACGTCAATGACGTGTTTATAAGCTTAGTAGGCCACGACAAGGACTATAGGCTAGAACACTAATAATCATAATCTATGTGATCTAGAGTGCTAGGATCTTAGAGATAACACTATTATTGTGCTAGGTCTGCATGGTAGGGTAGAGCGGCTTTAGGCTTAATGGTTTTTGCACATTTGTTCTAGGGAATATATTGGATAGAGAGTACTAGCGGCTTTTAACTATTATCCTTTATGTTAACCTGTATTCGGCACCGTAGCTATGGTTTGTATTTACTAGTTATCTTGTTAGTGTGTGCTACCTGTTACACTACCTGCGTATACACTTAAATATCCTCTCCGTAATAGTTACTAGGTGGAAATAAGTTCTGGTATATATTGAGGTAGACAAACCATGCCCGGGACAATACCCTTAATCGGAGAAAAGTTCCCCGAAATGGAAGTAGTAACTGACCATGGCAAGATAAAGTTGCCAGATGACTTTAAGGGTAAGTGGTTTGTGCTATTCAGCCATCCTGCAGACTTTACGCCAGTCTGTACAACAGAGTTCGTGTCATTCGCAAAGAGGTATGAGGACTTCAAGAAGCTCAACACAGAACTCATAGGCTTAAGTGTTGACAGTACTTATAGCCACATAAAGTGGAAGGAGTGGATTAAGGAGAAGCTAGGAGTAGAAGTGCCATTCCCAATAATTGCTGATCCTACTGGAGAGGTTGCAAAGAAGCTTGGCCTCCTCCACGCAGAGAGTGCAACCCACACAGTTAGAGCAGTATTTGTGGTTGACGATAAGGGGGTTATAAGGGCAATAATATACTACCCACTAACAGTTGGAAGGAACATCGATGAAATACTAAGGCTAGTAGAAGTGCTACAGCTAACAGACAAGTATGGCCGTGCTGTGCCGTCCAACTGGCCGAACAACGAGATAATAGGTGACAGACTAATAGTGCCACCACCAGGCACAGAGAAGGAGGCCAAGGAGAGGCTAGAGAAGTTCCAGTGCTTCGACTGGTGGTTCTGCCACGACGACAATGCTAGCAGTGAGGAGAAGGAGCTAGCTAAGAAGTTCTTGAAGCGTGTAGCAAACTGCTAACACATCCGCCACGCAACGTCCATACAACTTAGCCTAACCTAGCTTTTTACCGTAATCCCATTCAACTCCCCCGTCCTTTACTGATACAGACTTTACGGGCTTCCTTCTAAACGCTATTCTGCAACGAGAGACTAAGTTTTCTTAGTGTATACGTACAGATCACTATGTAGACATTACAGCTATAAAGAGTTAAGGTTTTATCCGTGTAAGCCTAAACGATAGCGGTTCTATCCTTCCAATAGACATTCTTTCTATCTCAATACTACAACCTCCATGTTTCTTGCAGAACTCAGCACACTTCATTGCAACGTCTTTACTCTCGTATACTAAGCCGCAATACCCACACGCATAGAATACAGAGTCCTTCACTCTAATTCTTAGTACACCCTCAAAAAGTAGTGCAGGCATAAAATCACCACACAATACTTCACTTCAATTACTAGGAGTGTAATAGAGTTATTTAACGTGCTCCTCCACGCATCCCACTACACGGTATACTGGCATCAAACCCTGGCTAACATCGCTTCCTTTAAGACTAAAACCCCGGGAGCTAAGCTCCTCCTCTAATTGTTCTAGAGTTGTAAAGTTTGCTGGGTACCCCAAGAGCTTCTCTATCCATGCTATTATTTTACCCATAAGCTTTGATTTATCAATATCCTCTACAACTAGGCAATGCGCCGCTCTAGCAGCCTCCTCCAGCGATTTAGCTGGATTGCTGAAGTGGTGTAGAGAGTCAAAGAAGACTATGACGTTGCACGCCTTACCTCTTATCGGAAGAGCCTCGGCAACACCATGAACAACCTCTACATGGTGGTTCTTAGGGGCCTCCATGGTTAGCCCAGGATCAGGGTCCACAAGCACATAGTACGCCACACCCCCTCCAATCCTGAGGAGTGCACGGTACAAGTTCCCTGTCCCACCACCAACATCACATAAAGTCTTCTCCTGCGCTAGTTTTGCTGCTAGCTCTGCCGCCTTTTCATACATTGATAATGGAGCAATACGGTACACTCTTCTCAGCATCTTATCCGGCTTCAACCTATTCACCACAAACTGCTTCCATGTTAGTCATTAACTATATTTCATGCCTTGTAAGGGGGTGCTCTACACGAATTTCTACAGTTTATCCCTTTATGCCTCAATCTATTCTCCTAAACCAAATATAAAGACATGCTAGCTACATACTACTCATGGTGTAAAAACCTAATGAGATTAGAGAGGCTAGCGAGCCTAGCTAAAAACTACTATGACGAATTTATAGAGGCCTATAAGGACTACCTTGCTGGCAGGGAGAGAGTATACGCTGTTGAGCGCCTAGCCCAGCTTCTAGCCCAGACAATACTCGACTATGCAGCTGTATTAGCGTCACGCCAGCAAGGCGTTAAACCCTCTACATATAAGTCTCTCGCAAAGTACCTAGCACAGAAACTTAAGCTTAGCAATGAGCTAATACAATTCCTCATAGACCTAGCTGGTTTTAGGAACCTACTGGTCCACGCCTATGCAGAAATAGACAAAGAGCTTGAGGCAAAGGCTTTCAATGAGATAGCTGATAAGACTCCAGCCGTACTAGAAGAGATAGAGAGGTATGCTCGAGGAGACCCATGTCTAGACGATGTATTGCCGAGAATTAGGAGGGTTGCAGAGAAGAAGAAACTTAGGTACGTGGTACTATTCGGGTCTCTTGCCAGAAATGGTTGTGGAGAGGATGTAGACCTATTTGTTAAGCTCGGCCGCGAGCCTAGGAGCCTCTTAGAGATTGGAGGGCTGCTTGCCGAGTTTGAAGATGAATTAAGGTGTAAGGTCGACCTTGTAGTTTATGAGGCTGGAGTTGACCCTGTTCTCGCTAAGACTATTGTTGATGAGGGAGTCATAGTTTATGGTGATGAGGTAGAAGCGAGAGAAGACATGTACAGGTTATACAAGCAAGCTCTAGACCATGCACTACTCCTTAAGAAGCTAAATAGTCAATGAGTCCTGCCCTCTTCTACGCCCTTCTCACATGAAGCTAGCCTGTAAAGCTTCTTTCCTCCCTGCTCTACAACTAGCACCATGCCCCGAGAAGCCAGCATGTTAAGCCGCTCCCTTACAATCCTCCTTGAAGCAGTACCACGCAACTCCCGTACTCTCCTTGTAACCTCACTAATACTATGAGGATCACAGTCAGCAAGAGCCTCAAGCACAGCCCGCGAAACAGGGTCCCCCACACGGGCATAGAGTCTTGCTACTCTCCTAGCAGCCTCAATAGCAGCATATGCTGGCATAGAAAAAGTTGTTGCAAGCCTCGCAGCTATAGCTGCTTCACTACCCATAGAACTGAGCAGCTCTTCTAGCCTTTCAAGCCTCCTAACAGCATCAAGTAAAAGTCTTTCAAGCCTCTCAAGCCTCTCTTCAAGAGTCTCTTCACGCAATACGGTACACCATAATGTGCAACGTCACAAGCCAAGTTCTGCAGGAACCAAGTGAATATATTGAAAACAAAATCGAAGACGCTAGTCAGGAAAAATAATTGAGTTATTTATACAGTAGCTCCCCCAAAGTTATCCAGCTTCCTTCTCTTCTCTGTTCCCTTCTTGCTTAGAAGCTTCCTCTTTCTGTTCTTCCTCCTCCTCTCCCTCCACCTTCACCTTGAACTCTTCACCACTCTTCTCAACAATAACATGTGGAGTCTTCCACTTCTTACCAGATACTAGCCCCGAGAACGCTGTTTGCAGCTGCTCTATGAGCTTTGACATCTTAGGCGACGCCTCCAGCTTAGCATTAAAGAACTTCTCAGTAAACTCCATAGCCTTCTCTGGCGGCATACCCGCCTCGACAAGACTCTTATACATCTCAGCAACCTCTCTACCAAGCTTGGACCCGTCAAGACTCGAAGCAAACATGTCAATAAACTCCTTAGCCATGTCTTTTATCTGGTTCAAGAAGTCAGCAACAATGTTTAGTACCCTATTAAGATTCTCAATATCTTCCTCATCTTCACTCATCCTTCTCTCTCCTTCATTTACGTGCTCCTCTCTATTCTCTTCTCCTACACTCATATAATCCACCCCTCTTCTCTGCCCACTTAGTAGTAGTATACTGGTCACCTTACTCACTTCTTCTCCTTCCCAGTGGCCAGCCTGTGTCCAGGAATCCAAGCATCCTCCCAAGCTTCAGGGGCCCAGGAATACTCGGCCTATTCTGCTCTAGAGCACTACGATACGCCTGGAGCATTCTCCTCCTATACTCTCCACGTATACCAGCAAACCATAGGATCACTCCAAACCTTAAAGCCCAGAACTTGTAACGGATCCGAATAAAGAACTCGTATAATTTAAGCGCTAAGAACACGTATGAGGCTATGAGTAGTAGCCGTACAACAGACACTACCAAGGAGGCTAATAGCCTAGCCCTAATAGCCACAGCACAAACCCATAGCATTTAGTCTATGTATACACCTTAAAACACCTATACAACTACATAACCTTATAACCTTCTGCAGTGTGCAAACAGCTCATTTTCAGCACTCAATACTAGTAATGAAGAATGTATAGGGTAGAGCCTAATTGTGGTGTTTGAGTCTCTGTGCTCAAAGCTTATATTTTAGTATTAGATACTGTGAGTATCATACTGGTGGTATGATACTGTGAGTATTATAGTTAAGAGGCCTTGGCTTGAAGAGTTCCTGCTAATGAAGGGTAGAAGGCTACTTTATGGCAGAAGAAAGACTGGAAAAACCTTCTATACTAGGCTAGTACTGCCAGACTATCAATACTTTATTGTTAGGAAAGGAGGCACTATTTATGATCCTGTAGAGGACCAGCTACTTGACACGAGTACATTTATTAGGATTTGTAGGCTGGAAGACAATGTTGTGCTTGATGAGTTCCACCGGGCTAGCCCGAGGCTCTTTGACGCTCTTCAGGCGGGGGTTTGCCGGGAGAACCTTGTCTTGATAACTTCAACAATGCACTACTATAGACAGTTTGTTGAAGGCATTGAGGCCCCGCTTAAGGGTTTGTTCTCAATTAGGAGAGTAGGCTTGCTGTCGCCTATCGAGTTGTTGGCTGTAGACTGGGGGTTTGAAGGGAAGGAGCTTGTAGAGAGACTTGTCTTCTACCAAGAGCCCATACTGGTTGGCAGAGATCTTAAGGATATTATCCTGTCTGGCAGAGAGTTTGCACGGTCCCTTGTAGGCGAAGTTATAGACGAAGAAGACTATGTCTATACACGTAGATTTGATGCAATACTAGAGGCCCTAGCAGCTGGGAAGAATAGGCTTTCTGAGATGGCAAACTATCTCTACTCTAGGGGACTCATAGAAAAACCCTCAACTTCATATATAACTAAGTACCTAGATATTATGCTTAGGACTGGTCTCATAGAGAGAATAGAGGTTTGGGGTAAAAAGAGGCGGAGCATATACAGGCATGTCTCACCTCTAACAGAGATTGTATACTACTTAGATGCCAGATATGGATTCTACGACTTCCTGCAGCCCTGGAATTATGTTGAGAAAATAACCAAATCCTATCTACCAATATTAATTGAGCGTTTTATTGAGAGATTCTTATCAGAGTACTTCGGCTCGAAACCTGTAAAAGTCCTAGAGCCAGAAATAGACATAGCACTAGTAGAGTACAAGGGGATACACTTGGTAGCTGAGGTAAAGTGGTCCAATGAGCTTACAAAAAGTGAAGTCAAGAAGATAGAGGAGAAACTGGGCAAGTTTCCAGATGCCAGGCAAATACTCGTAGTACCCGATAAAACAATAGTTCCAGAAACTAGCCTTGAAGTATGGGACGTAGAAGACCTCAGAGAAAAAGCATCCACAAAGATTACACAATTGATAAGAGAAGGGACAATCATGAGTCAAGCGAGAAGATAGGTGACATTCCGATAGGTCACTGGTTTAATTGAGTATTTTGTGTAGGGCTAAGTAGGGCTGTTATATAATCAGTGCCTAGCCTGTTCCCCATGCCTATTTAGGGTTGGAGTGTCGGCTCACAGCCTAACATCATCCGAGTACTAGGTATTACTTACGAGGTATTACTCCTATTATAGTGTAGGACCCTCAGAAGAGTTTATTGCTACTCTTTCCTGTGCAACTAGCCTCTACTATCCTTCTCGTTTCCTAGAAATAGTATGACTTTGCACAAGTAATTTCTTCATAGTTTACTACTGTGTATTACTCCTGTCTCGATAAACTGTTTACAATATTGTAACGTTATTCCGGCCTTCTAGAGGATTACTACATATCAGTTAACATGTTTGTAAACTAGTCTAAAAATATTGCTGTGTGCCTTAGATGAGCATAAGACTACAACATGAATAATGATGAGCTTGAACTGTACAACGAACCATACAAATAGGCTAGACATCATGACTAGATGAAAGCCATAACCTCGCATAGGATTGTACAGTCTAAGGAATAGGCAATCTAATATTATGGGTGTAGAATTACGTGAACATGACAAATGCATCTTCTTAGGGTTGAACTAGTTCTGGCGTCTCCACAGGTATGAGTCTCTCTTCTACCATGTCTTCGAGCTTTGTGACACGGTGTTTAAGGCTCTTTAGGCTCTGGTTTATCCTGTATAGCTCGCCTTCAACGAAAGTCTGGTATTCCTCGAGTTGTTGTTGTAGCTTTTCTATCTTCTGGAGTACTTGTATTAGTGTCTCAGTAGCTTCTTGCTGTTGCCTACGCCTACGCTCGAGTAGCTCTGCTCTCCTCTTTTCAATACCTTCACGTATCATTACCTTGATTAAGTCTGTAACTTGTATGCCAAGCTCTGCAGCTAGCTCCTTGAGCTCACTGTATACTGCCTCTGGCAGTGATAGATGTACTGTGGGCACTGTGTCTGCCCCTAGTAGATTCTCTTCAAGAGCCCTCTATATAAGTGGAACGCACTCTGTCTTCTTCTTGTAAGACTTCTCCAGTAATACCCGTCTTGGAAACACCCTAGAGAGAGCAGGATACTAGTAGAGTAAGCCTGGGGCTGGGGGATAAGATATGAGAGTCATAACATTCAAAGCTGATGAGGAACTCTTAGAGAGACTTGACATGTTTGCACGGCTAAAGGGAGTTACACGGAGCGAGATAATACGCAAAGCAATAGAGCTATACCTAAAACTCGAAGACTACAAGGTACAGCCACAACCAAAAATAGTCAGGTTAACAAGCTAAAACAGGCTCAAGACACTGTTCATCGTTTTTAGATCTTAACCATCTACTCATCCACTAGGTTCGCACTAGCACACCCTCCTAGCATATGACACAAGGCGTTTATTCCGCGCTCCTTATCTAGTATTTCTGCTCAATAACTTCTATGGAGTAACTCTTAAGAGTTTATGGTGTAAAGAGTATGCTACACCTCTCTGATGCAGTAGAAGTTGGCGTTGTCCTTAGTGGTGCTAGCTCCTCACTAGTACCATTCATGTTGAGGAGGGATAGAGAACTCGAGGTCCGCGAGGAGGACCTAGCTGTTATTGTTGACCCCCACGTTGAGGGCTACTATGTTCTAGGCGTTATTAGGTGGGTTACGAAGTATGAGCCTTTCCTCAAGAGGAGTATCCACAACATCTATGCTGAGAACCCTGAGGCACTAGATGAAGAGATTGTTATGCCTTTTGCTAACGCCTACGTAGAGGTATACGCTGGAGTATGCAATGGTGGAGAATACTGTGGAGGTACTAAGTCTGTAGACTCTAACACTTATGCACCGACGCCAGGGTCTAGAGTGTATAAGCTTCGTAGTGCTGACTGGCTCACAGACTACCTCGGCTTAGGCAGGGACTCTACGATTAGTGTTGGTTCACACAAGTATACTGGCTGGAGACTCCCCCTAGACTCTAGGTGGACAAGCTACCATGTTGGGGTCTTCGGGGCTACTGGCACGGGTAAGAGTAGGCTCATTCTGCGCTTGCTCCGGGAGCTGCGTAGTAGCGGTTTTAGCCTTATAGTATTTGATCATAGTGGTGTAGACTATGCCCCAAGAGCAGGCGAGCTTGACGCAAGGATCGTGCGCTCTGGAGAGATAAGGATTAACCCTGTCATATACGCTTCAACAGTGTCACGCTACCTCGAAATTAGCGGCTACCAGCGAGATGCTGTAGAGCTTGTAGCCATGTGTTTTGCAATGAAAGTCTACCGTGACGGTGGGGGAAGATATGATGTTGAGGATTGCAGCGAGATAGTGCCAGCCCTCAAGAAGCAGTCTCAGTCCTCTCTAGCAAGCTATGCAAGCCAGGGCTCTAGCAACAATGATTTGAGGTCTCTCTTCCTCCAATACTTGGCGACTGCTGCGCGTAGACTCAACATGAGGTTTGAGACTGTAAACAAGATAAAGCTCTTTGTAAGGCTGCGTGTTCCAGAACACTTGTTCACGAGTCTCGCCATGAGGAAGCTTGAGCCAAGCGACATAATAGCAATGGCTCTACGAGAAGGCGTTGTCATCATTGACTTGAGTGATGAACAAGACATAGAGATTAAGCGAGCGATTGTGGCTAGTATTGCTGACGCTGGCTGGGACGAGATAAGGCGTCGTGGAGAACCAGTAAACCTAGGCTTAGTCGTTGACGAGGCGCAAAACTATGCTTGTGAGTACTGCGGCGAGGCTGGCAGAGCACTTGAAACCATCGCGCGTGAAGGGAGGAAATGGGGTTACTTCATTGTCGTCGCTAGCCAGCGCATAAGCAGGGATATAAGACCCGGTGTGAGGAGTAACCTGGGAACGGTGTTCTTCTCAAAACTGCAGAGTACTGGTGACCTACAAGAGCTGAGTGGCTACCTTGACTTGGGGAGAGTCAACGAGGCTAGCCTAGCAATGCTTGGCAGGAGAGAATTCTACGTGGCAGGCCTCATGAACCCCTTGAGGAGGCCAATACTCCTCAAAATAGACAAAGTCTAAACGTTTCACTCTATTTTACCTCCTTTCCGTTCTATTCCTTGTTACAGTTAAGGGAAATCTATATCAGTGCTGCGGCTACTAGCATTCTTGAGCTTATGGAGCAGCTTGGTTCGGTGGAGGGTGCTATGATACATTGTCTTCTAGTAGTGCCATTATTGCCCGAGGGCTCGTCAAGCGTTACGTTACTTATGAGAGAAGGGGGTTTCTTCGTAGAGTAAAGAAGACTATAGAAGCGCTACGTGGAGTAGATCTTGAGACCAGGTGGGGTGAGGTCTTTGGCCTCTTAGGCCCCAATGGTGCTGGGAAGACTACTACTGTGAAGATCTTATCTACGCTACTTTTACCGGATAAGGGCTGGGCCCGTGTTGCGGGATACGATGTTGTTAGTGAGTACATAGAGGTTAGGAAGCATATAGGTGTTGTTCTTAGTGTTGAGAGGGGGTTCTTCTGGAAGCTGACGGGCCGCGAGAATCTACGCTACTTTGCGATGCTCCGTGGCCTCCGTGGAGTAGAGCTCGAGAAGCGCGTTGAAGAGGTATTGAGGCTTGTCTCACTAACAGAGCTTGGTGCTGCTGATAAGCTGTATGAGGAGTATTCTCTAGGTATGAAGGCTAGGCTTGCTCTTGCAAGAGCGCTGGTCCACGATCCACCAATACTCATCCTTGATGAGCCAACACTAGGACTTGACCCTCCATCAGCTAGGAGGATTAGAGAACTCATTGTAAGGCTTGCAAGAGAGGAGGGCAAAGCTGTGCTCGTAACCACACATAACATGTATGAGGCTGAACTCATATGTGACCGTGTAGCGATAATAGCTAAGGGAAGAATAATAGCTAAGGGCTCGCCTGAGGAGCTCAAGAGTCTTGTAGCAAAGGAGGTACCCGTCATAGTAAGGTTTACTTCGAGAAGCACAATCGTAGAAGCTTCGTCTCTTGAAGCTAAACTGAGACGTGAGCTTGGCGTTGAGAAGTTTAGCTTGTCTGTGGATAAGGAGGGAAGAAATGTTCTGCGCGTACTTGCTAGGCCTGGCGAGGAGGAGGAGACTATTGCCCGTATAGTGGGGTTGTTGTCTGGGATAGGCTACCGTGTTAGGAGTATTGAGATTGCAAAGCCTAGTCTTGAAGACGTATTTATAGCATTGACTAGTGGTGAAGAAAAGTGAAGGCTTTATCTGTAAGGTTCATGGATGCTGTAAGGGCTGAGTTCTACTCATACATAAGGTTCTACAAGAACAACCGAGCCTTCTTATTCGCAGCATTCATCTGGCCCTACCTAATGATGATGCTGCTACTAGGCCTGGGCTACCTCTTTGGAGACCCTAGAATGTACGCTGAGAGGCTTGGAGTGCGTAGCCCAGTACTCTTCGTAGTCTCGGCTAGCACTGTTGCTATGAGCTCGGTATTCATAATAGACGAAGTTGCAGGGTACACGCTCTACAATAGGTGGAATGGTACACTACCCTATCTTATTCTCGTACCTATGCCTCTCTCGAAGCGTTTGCTTTCTGCTAGCATACCATCAGTACTCTTGTCTCCAGCAATCTCTGTGATATCAGCACTACCCGTTGCTGTCTATATTGAGGGCTTGAGGGGCTTTATGCTGGTGACTTCACTCTATGCATCAATAATACTTGGCATGCTCCCCCTGGCAGGTCTTTCAGTTATAGTTGCAGGGCTCGTACTTACTACTAAGGAGGAGAGTAATGTTGCTAGTAGTCTAGCACCATTTATGCTCCTCGTATCTGGAGTATTCTATCCAGTCACGATACTCCCTAAAATACTCCAAGAAGTCTCAGTAGTAGTCCCTGTAAGGTATGTAGTGGATATAGCTAAGTCGCTGGCCTCGACGACTGCGGCAGGCCAGTTGTATGTAGCAATCTACGCTCTGACACTCATGGCTTTCGCCTACAACCTCTTCACAGTGCCACTGCTCTCGAGAGTTGAGGCTAGGGTGAGAATGTATGGGTTTGAGTGAGAAAGCCTACAAGCTCAAAGCAATACTATACCTTCACGCACTCAGGACATGGAGGTATAAGTATAGCTTCATAAATAGTTCTATAAACACTATGCTCTGGGTCACAATATTCCTTCTAGGCGCTATACTCTTCGCTAAACCAGAGGACTTGCCTAGAATAGCGCCAGTCATGTTCTGGGGTGTATCAGCGTGGAATACTGTAAGCTACACGGTACTATTCATAGCGGGGTGGACTACGTGGTTCCTAGTTACAACAGGTCTTGTCGAAGAACACTTCCTCCATAATACTAGCTTGAGTACACTTCTTTCTGGAAGACTAGTCAGCGTTGTATTCGAGTCTATAATAGCAATAGCATTAGTCTACTTTGTACTAAGCAGCGTCGTGGGAGGCATGGATATAGCTGATAACCCATTATTTATAGCCTACGGGTTAATGTGCATGATTGCAATGGCTCTAGGGTACGGCTTAATACTATCTGCTACTGGGCTCCGGCTAAGTATCCCAGGCACGTTACTCGATATTTCCAACTTTGTTGTATTCATAGTTGGAGGCATAGCTACCCCTGTAGAAATGCTGCCTAGGCCGCTAAGACTAGTAGCAATTGTTATCCCGTACTCTCATGCAGCCGAGGTATTACGCTACGGCGCTGTAAGAATAGAGCCCTACCTAGGCTTAGGCCTCGAAGTGGCTTTATCAGGTATACTGGGTGCCGGAATGCTTACTGCTGGACTCCTATACTATAAGTATGTTGAGGACAGGTATGTGAGAATACATGGTGTAAAAGGTATAGGTAGAATGTGAAGAATTAGCAGTTAATGCAAGGGTAGAATGAGAGGAGAGGTTGCTAGAAAATTAGGGAAGACTAGGAGAGGAAGACCCTACTTATCTTCCTTCTCCGCTTGAGCTTCCTCACTATTTGCTTGAGTGTTTCTGGGCCACTAACAGCTATTTCTGACTCTAGAACCTTTATGAATACTATTGCTGCTATTAGTGCCTCAGTAAACTGTGCTGCTATGGATACTGCTGCATAGTCTCTCCCTATTAACGGTGCAAGCACGCTATATATAGAGGCCATGTATGGCACTACTGCTGTCTTATATGATAGTGGGAATCCCGTCATAAGCATGAAGAATGGTATTAGTGCTGGGAAAGCAACTATTGGTGCTACAGCTTGTGCACCACGAATTGTTGATGTAAATATGCTTATCAGCATTGCTAGTATGACAACAAAGAATGCTTCTGAGAGTAGTGCTACAGCGTAGAGTGCTACGTCTAGGGTGCTGAAGTAGAATCTGAATGGAACCTCTAAACCAGACCTTGTAAGCATAACAATGTACCCACCTATTGCTGAGGCTGCAGCCAGCAGTGATACTATGAGTGCCGCAGTAGCCTTGGTCAAAGCTATGTCTCTTCTCCTAACTGGGAGGCTGAGGAGTACATCTAGCATTCTCTCTTCTCTCTCAGCACCAATGAGTACTGCTCCTAGCGACGCGGCAGGGAATAATATGAAGAATAGTGCCATGATCATTACTGTTGAAGAGTTGAATATTGAGCTTAGCTCCTTAAAACTGTATAGCTTGTTATTCAGGTAGATATAGCTTTTAACAGTCATGTTAACCTTTTCTTCACTACCTTGGGCTAATAAGTCTGTGAATACAGCTGAGGCAGTAGCTGGCAAAGCCATAGTCTTAGTAAACTTCTCAATACTACCCCTAATGTATAATGACATAGAAAGGCTACGCTTCAGAATACTACCATTAATTAATGTGACTACATCATAGCCTTCTACAAGTACATCAATAGCATTACAGCCTTCCAGCAAGTCTACTGTCATATTAGTCTTATGCCTTGATACAATAGTCTCCAGGAGTAGCCTTGTAGCCTTATCAACATCACACAAAAGAATAGCTGTCTTTACTCCTTCAAGCTTTACAGCCTCCTTGGTTTGCTCTGCAATACCACTATAGAATGGGGCCATTGAAGAATATATTATGAATGGGAGAACTATCATAGCTATAACCATAGGTTCACGCATAAGTACACGAATCTCCTTCTCTAACAACTTCAAACTAATACCACCACACTACAACAAGCTTCACGAATACACAGATTTTTTCGAAGAAAGAATCTTCATATATGCATCCTCAAGATTAACAGCATCATACTTCTCAATTATCTCACGTGGCGCTCCCTCATCAATTATTACTCCATCCTTTATCAGTGCAACTCTATCACATACAGTCTCAACTTCAAACATATTATGGCTACTTATCAGAACAGTCATCCCGTACCTCTTAGAGTATTCTTTTATCAAGTGTCTCAGCTCATAGCTTGCCTCGACGTCAAGACCAGTAGTAGGCTCATCAAGTATCGCTAGCTTAGGCTTAACAGCTAGAACCCATGCTACTTGTAGCCTCCTTTTCATACCCTTACTGTAATCCCCCATCTTAGCCTTGCTAAGCCTCTCCATTGGGAGCCCAGTAAGCTCAACTGCCTCCTCAACAGTTTTCTCAGCCTCCTCCCGAGGAGCACCACGCGCCCGTAGGAATGTTGTAACAATGAACTTTAGGTATTCAAGACCAGTAAGCCTGCGATACCCTCCAACTTCTTCGGGTACGTAGGCTATGCGTTTACGTGCCTCAAAGGGGTTAGCAACAACGTCTACTCCATCTACTACAACTTTACCAGAAGTAGGCTTAATCAATGAGGCAATAATGCGGAAAGCTGTGGTCTTACCAGCACCGTTAGGGCCTACAAGCCCGAAGATTTCCCCCTCTCTTACACTAAAGCTTATACCTCTAAGCGCCCTGACACCGCCCGGGTATACTTTCTCGACTCTATCAACGATAACAACTACGTTTCTCTCCATGCATTTACACCGTTTGCATACACTTCAAGCCTTATTAGCCATTATATGAATATTTAAATCTTATATCATTTCTAGATATTAGGAGCATAATAGTGGTTACCCTACTTGACTAGCAACAAACCATAGTGCTATTCTACTACATAATCTTTTACCCTTACACAACGTAACTACCACTATGTGCGATTAACTGCTAGCCACTGGGTGTGCACATCTTGGCTTACGGCTATACTTCCCGCATAGCATACATAGACCTCTCCAACAGAAGAGCAGAGATAAGAAGTATTGACCTTGCCACTGTAAAGATGTTCCTAGGAGGTAAGGGGTTCCTCTACTACTACGGCTTCAAGCACATAGCGCCAAGTGCTGACCCCCTCAATCCCTACGAGAACAAGCTTGTAGTCTCAGCTGGAGGACTAGCATCCCATGCTCCTGGCGCCTCAAAGATAGGGTTCCTAGCAAAGAGCCCCCTTACGGGCATCCTCTGCGATACTTATGCAGGCCAGGTATTCGCTTCAAAGCTCCGGCTAGCTGGCTTTGATGCTCTAGTTATCAGTGGGCGCTCAACTGACCCCGTCTACCTGTATATTGAGAATGGCGATGTCGAGTTTAGGGAGGCAAGACACCTATGGGGTAGCAGTACGTGGGACACATGGCAGGCAATAAGGAGGGAGACAAGGCTAGGCGCTAGCGTGGCTACTATAGGGCCTGCAGGCGAGAACCTTGTACGATACGCTAACATAATGGTTGACGGCTTCCGTGCTGCTGGACGCTGTGGGCTAGGAGCAGTCATGGGGTCTATGAGGCTCAAGGCAATAGCTGTCTGGGGTAGCAAAGTGCCAGCCCGTGCAGATATGGATGAGTGGAGGCGGGTTTACCGTGAAGTCTACGAGAGGATAAAGGGCGATGAGCCTACACGTGCGTGGGCACGCTATGGGACTAATGATGGTGTAAGTGTGTGTGCCCGGCTGAGCATGTGCCCAGGCAAGCACTGGCAAAGACCGTGGCTGCCCGAGGATGAGGCAAAGAAGCTGTCGGGTGAAGCCATCGTAGATGCTCGTGGTGTTGGACGCGAGACCTACAAGGAGTACGCTGGGATACTGTGGGGGTGGGGTTGCCCCGTAAAGTGTAGTAAGCTCGCCAGACCCAAGAAGAAGGGTCTTGAGCACATAGTTGTCAAGCCAGAGTATGAGAACCTAGCAATGCTAGGTCTTAACCCCTACGTGCTAGATGCAGACGAGGTGTTGTTAACTGAGTGGCTTATAAACAGCTTGGGCCTCGACAGCATCAGCTTCGGAGAGGTTGCAGGCTGGTTCATGGAGCTCTACGAGAAGGGCCTCATCAAGAAGGAAGAGCTTAGCGGCTTGAGTATTGAGCCGCGCTTCGGGGCTGCCGAAGCAGTCCGCGAGATAGCGAGGCTCATAGCCTACCGGAAGGGTATAGGTGCGGTGCTGGCTGAGGGTGTAGAGAAGGCTTCGCGAGTACTCGGCAGGGGCTATGACGAGGCTGTACACGTCAAAGGCCTCGAAGCAGCAGCATGGGACCCACGTGGGAGGAGGGGTTTTGCAATAAGCTATGCCACGGCAGATATCGGTGCAAGCCACCTCCGGGGGTGGCCGCGCCCCCATGAGCCTCCGAGTAAGGGGCCGGCACGCGGAATGGTTAAGAGCCTCATAGAGGACCGCGACTGGAAAGCTGTCTTGGACAGCTTGGGTCTATGCACATTCGTCCCATACCAGAGAAGTGAAGTAGAAAGGATGTATAGGGCTGTGACAGGACTGGAGATGAGTGCAGAGGAGATGATGCTTGTAGGGTGGAGGACAGAAGCACTAGCACGTATACATGCAGCACTTGCTGGGCGTGTGTCTGAACACGATACTATACCGAAGAGGTGGATGGAGCCTATAGCTGATGGCCCACTCAAAGGTGTCAAGGCTGCATTAGACTGGGAAGACTTCCAGGACGCATTACGTGAGTTCTACAAGCATCGAGGATACGACTTAGAGACGGGTATTCCTACCAGGGAAACCCTTGAGAAGCTAGGCCTTGAGTGGGCTGTTTCTGAGGCTGAGAAAGCAATTAGAGAAGCTAAGAGGAGGCTTGGCCTACAGTAACACCATAGTAGGGGGCAGAGTAGTGTTGTGTGACTAGGCTGGTTTTCTGAAGTAGTCATAGACTGCCTTGAGACTCAGAATCCCCGCTGCGCTCACAGCCCTAGAAGCGTCTTAGGCTCGCTCCTTCCAAGCCTCATCAGCGCCTACCCTGGCTTGCAGCCTCGGTGGCGCCCAAACAGTTCATGGCCCTTTCTTGGAGGGCTCCTTCTAGGTGGACGGCTCCTCATGGGCCAGCCGATTTCTCCAGGATTTCCCCTCTTTCTAGACTGGCGTAATTTAGCTTAGCTTAGATGCTTTAATCTTTAGCAGAACGTAGTGTAGCCTGCAGGGGGTGGCACAGTGTCAGGCGAGTGCAGTGTCTACTGTAGCTCTCTAAAGGAGCTAGTTATTGTAGGTGATGACGCGAGAAGACTTGGAGTCAGGCTAGCGTATAGCGTGTCCTGGGGTGTGCCAGTAGGAGAGCTTGATGATAGCGAGCTTGAAGCTGAAGCAGAGAGGCTCCGGGAAGAGATCAAGTCAAAGTATACACTTGAAAACTTAAAGAACGACCCAGTAGTGAGGGCATACCGTGACTTCTATTGGCGTATAGGGATAGATCCAACAAAAACTAGGCCTAGTAGCGAGGCACTTGTGCGTAGGCTTCTGCGTGGCAAGTGGCCAAAGATAAACCCCGTAGTAGATGCTGGAAACATAGCTTCAGCGAAGCATCTCATACCAGTAGGCATCTATGACCTTGAACAGTTCACTCCGCCAGCACGCATAGTATTAGCTACTGGAAACGAGGTCTTTGAGCCTATTGGAGGGAAAGAAGAGAGAGTACCTGCTAGCACACCGATCATGATTGATAGTCGTGGCGTAGTTATGCACTTGTACCCACATAGGGACTCCAGAGTAACTATGGTTAGGCCAGAGACAAGATGTGTTCTCATAATAGCAGCTGGAGTTCCGGGAGTGGATACAGTTAGGCTAAGAAGTACAGTGGCTGAGGTTCAACGGCTACTAAGGGTGCTTGGGTGGTACAGCTGTGACAATATAGAAATTATTTAAGGAATAGTTTGGATAACTCTCCTTTAGTTTCCCGCTTAATTTTTATGGGCTGAAATTATTATTTTATGTGAGACGTTATACGGTTGTATTATCAGTATTAATTATGAATAGTTCTATGAATAGTATTTTATGTGTTCAACTAACAACTACAATTATAAGCGGTGTTAATAATGTAGGATGATACGCGGAGGTACTTGCGTGAGGGGAGGGACAACCGAATGTCTACAACGCTCTGTGAAAAAGTTGTGCGTGAGGGAAGAGAGTTTGTACGTGTGCCTAAAGGCCTCGCAAACGTCATAATAGACCAGACAACGATATCGGGTGTTGACCCAGAAGGAAAGGAGACAATCTATAGGGGCTACCTTATAAGCGACATAGGCAAACATGCAAGCTTCGAGGAAGCAGCTTACCTCATACTTTACGGCGAACTCCCATGCGAGGAGGAACTCAAGGAGTTCAGTAAGAAGCTCAATAGTGAGAGGTGGATACCAACAAAACTCATTGATGCGCTCAAGACTGTGCCGATAACACACCCCATGTACTATGGTGCTTTTGGTGTACTACTACTAGGCATGTACGACCCAGATCCCGATAATATGAGTAGGGATGCACTTTATGATAGGGCTATTAGGATAATAGCAAAGCTACCAGTAATATTTGCTAATGGATGGCATCTCTCAAGGTATGGTAACGAGATCAAGCCTGACCAGAGTCTTCGCCATGCAGGAGACGTGCTACGCATGATACTTGGCGGGGGCATAGTGCCAGGAGACATTGAAGTGAGAGCATTCGAGTCAAGCCTAGTCCTTTACATGGATCACGGCTTCAACGCTTCAACATTCACCAATAGGGTGATAGCTTCAACACTAAGTGACATGTATTCTGCTGTAGCAGGTGCCATAGGTGCGCTCAAGGGCCCACTCCACGGTGGCGCTAACCAGCGTGCTCTAGAGATGATGCTTGAAATAGGTGAGCCCGAGAAGGCTAGAGCATATGTTGAAGAGAAGCTTAAGAAGAAAGAGAAGGTTATGGGGTTTGGCCATAGGGTATACAAGGTGCATGACCCACGTACAGACGTGCTAAGAGAGTGGCTGTCAAAGCTTGCTGAGTACAATCCCGAGGCAAGGAAGTTCCTTGCAATGATAGACGAGCTTGAGAAAGCTATGTGGGAGCTGAAAAGGATACCGAGCAATGTTGACCTCTACACAGCCGCACTATACCATGTGCTTGGCATACCAAAAGACCTCTACACACCAATCTTCGCGATAGCACGTGTTGTCGGGTGGACAGCACACTACATAGAACAAGTAACCCATAATAGGATAATAAGGCCGAAGGAGGAATATGTTGGCCCAACTGGGTTTAAGTACATGCCTATAGAAGAGAGGTGTCGGCGCTAGCGCCACCTTCTAGAGCTTAGCTATGTTGTGCTAAGTGAGAGAACTAGAGCTCCTCCTCTCCCCTATAAACCCATTTTTAATTTAAAGGCTAGACACGCTAGCTACGATACGGCTAACTGGTAGAGGGGTGTAAGGCCTTTGGCCGGAATAGACAGTGTTGAGGGGTTTGAGCCCAGGTTTAAGCGTGTCAAGCCTCCTGAAGAGGGTGAACGTATAAAGGTTGTTGACGGCAAGCTTGTTGTTCCTGATAAGCCTATTGTAGCTTATATCGAGGGTGACGGTATAGGGCCTGAGATTGTGGCTGCTGCAAGAAGAGTTATTGACGCTGCTGTTGAGGTGGCGTATGGTGGTAGGAGGAGGATAGTATGGTGGGAGCTCTATGCTGGACATAAAGCGATGAAGATCTATGGTGAACTCTTGCCCGAAGACACGCTTAATGGCATAAGGTATACTCTTGTAGCCTTAAAGGGGCCCCTTGAAACGCCCGTGGGTGGCGGTTATCGCAGCCTTAACGTGGCTATCCGACAAGCCCTCGACTTATACGCTAACATTAGGCCAGTCTACTATCTTGGCCAGCCAGCCCCCCACTGCTATGCAGAGCACGACAATTTTGTCATATTTCGTGAGAACACAGAAGACCTCTATGCGGGCATTGAATGGCCTGCGGACAGCCCTGAGGCCAAGAAGCTACGAGAGTTCTTGAAGCGTGAATTCGGTATTGTGCTAAGAGAGGATGCTGGTATTGGTCTTAAGCCTATCTCGAGGTTTGCCACTCATAGGATAATGAGGAAGGCGCTTAGATGGGCTATAGATCATGGTAACAAGATTGTGACAATAATGCATAAAGGCAACATAATGAAGTACACTGAGGGTGCATTCCGTGAGTGGGCCTACGAGGTTGCCCTGAAGGAGTTCCGTGACTATGTTGTGACTGAGCAGGAGCTATACGAGAAGTATGGTGGCAAGCTCCCGGAGGGTAAGATACTAGTCAATGACCGTATAGCAGACAACATGCTTCAGCAGATAATAACTAGGCCCTGGGACTACGAGGTAATAGTCACACCAAACGTCAACGGAGACTACATAAGTGATGAGGCAAACGCTCTTGTCGGCGGTATAGGCATGGCGGCAGGCATGAATGCTGGCGACTTCATGGCAGTCGCAGAGCCCGTGCACGGCACAGCACCGAAGTATGCTGGCAAAGACCTAGCAAACCCGACAGCAGAAATACTCAGTGGCGCACTACTCCTCGAAGCCATGCTAGGCTGGAAGGAGGCAGCACAAATGATTAGAGAGGCTATCAAGAGGGCTATAAAGGAGAAGAAAGTCACACAAGATCTTGCCAGGCACATGAAGGACGTGAAGCCGCTAAGAACAAGCGAGTACACTGAGGTACTCATACAGTATCTACGCGAGATGAAGCCCTAAAACTCAATGCATCTCTCTTTTCTTCTCATATTTGCCATGTCTACACATACACTTCAACACTAGCTCAGCTGTCTCTCTTTAACGTGCAAAGGAGATGATGTGTATTGGCGAAAAAAGACCCGTTTGGCGCGAGGGAAGTACTCGACAGCCCAGTGGGCCGTGTAGCAGTTTATCTTCTGGATCGGCTTGAGGAGATAGGTTTAACAAAGATAGATAGGTTACCTTACACCATCCGTGTCCTCCTCGAGAACGTGCTACGAAACCATGATGGCTTCCTCGTCACCGAGGATGACGTGAAGAATGTTGCCTCATGGCCTAACGGTGCTGGGGAGAAAGTAGTACCATTCATGCCTTCAAGAGCACTACTCCAAGACTACACTGGTGTACCAGCAGTAGTAGACTTAGCAGCTATGAGGGATAAAGCAGCAGAGCTTGGTTGTCCGCCCAAGATCGTTGACGCCGTTATACCGACACACCTAGTTATAGATCACAGCATAATAGTTGACTACTATGGTACTAGTGATGCTATAGTGAAAAACATGGCCCTAGAGTTCCGCCGCTACCGTGAGCGATACAAGTTCCTCAAGTGGGCACAGCAAGCATTCAAGAACCTCCGAGTAGTCCCGCCCGGCAAGGGGATAATACATCAAGTCAACGTTGAGTACCTAGCAAAAGTTGTCGATGTAAGGGAGATCAATGGCGAGAAGGTGGCCTTCCCGGACACAGTAATAGGCGCTGATTCTCATACAACAATGGTTAATGGTATTGGTGTGCTTGGATGGGGTGCTGGCGGCATAGAAGTAGAGTCTGTCATGCTGGGTCAGCCATACTACATGGTATTACCAGAAGTCATCGGCGTCAAGCTTGTTGGTGAGCCCCGCGAGGGTGTGACCCCTACAGACATAGTCTTAGCAATAACAGAGTTCCTTAGGAAGAAAGCTGATACTGTTGGCAAGTTTGTCGAGTTCTACGGGCCAGGCCTCAAACACCTACTAGCCTTTGACCGTACAACAATAGCTAACATGGCCCCAGAGTATGGAAGCACTACTGGGTTCTTCCCTGTCGACAATGAGACACTCTCATTCCTCAAGTTGACGGGTAGGAGTGACGAGCATGTAGCCCTTGTGGAGTGGTATACACGGCTCCAACACCTCTACTATACAGGAGAGAATGAACCAAGTTATAGTGTCAAGTTGGAATTCGATCTTTCAAGTGTTGAGCCATCAATAGCGGGTCCTGCACACCCAGAAGACCGGATACCTCTTGCTAAGGCGAAAGAAGAGTTTAACAAGGTGCTCAAGAAGTACCTTGAAGAAGCCAAGAAGCGTGGCGTGGTTGTGTCTACACCAGTAGAAATCGAGGTTGAGGGTCTAAAGGCCAGCTTGGATCATGGTGCAGTAGTCATAGCATCAATAACGAGCTGTACAAACACGAGCAACCCACATGTAGTACTCGCAGCAGGCCTCCTAGCAAAGAGGGCTGTAGAGAAGGGCCTCACTGTAAAGCCGTGGGTTAAGACAAGCTTCTCTCCTGGTAGCCGTGTTGTTGTAGACTACTTGAAGCGTAGCGGTCTCATGTCGTACCTGGAGGCGCTCCGCTTCCACGTAGTAGGCTTCGGCTGTATGACATGTATAGGCAATAGTGGACCACTACCAGAACCTGTTACGAAGGCTATAAAGGAGGCAGGCCTCTTCGCCGTCTCAGTATTGAGTGGTAACCGTAACTTCCTCGGTCGCACACACCCGCTCACAAGAGGAAACTACCTAGCATCACCGCCGCTGGTTGTCGCCTACGCGGTAAAGGGTACAATGAACTGGGACCCATACAGCGAGCCGATAGGCTATACTCCAAACGGTGAGCCTGTATACTTGAAAGATGTGTGGCCAAGTACAGCCGAAATCAAGAAACTTATCCAGGAACACGTTAACCCAGAACTCTACAAGGAGAAGTACAAGGACATATACAAGGGCACACGTGAGTGGGAGAGTCTAGAAGCGCCGAGCGGTGAACTCTACCCATGGGATCCAGCCTCAACGTTCATACGTAAGCCACCATTCTTCGAAGACATGGGTCTTGAGCCTCCAGAGCTAGAAGACATTATTGGTGCAAGAGTACTACTAATGCTCGGTAACAGAGTAACAACAGATCACATCTCACCGGCTGGCGCCATACCAGAGGATAGTCCTGCAGGTAAATACCTAGTAGAGCACGGTGTTAAGCCCAGCGAGTTCGGCACGTATGGCGCTAGGAGGGGTAACCACGAAGTAATGATGAGGGGTACCTTCGCTAACCCAAAGATAAGGAATCTCCTCGTAGACCGTGAAGGTGGGTACACAGTCTACTGGCCAACAGGCGAAGTAATGACTGTCTACGAGGCAGCAATGAGGTATCAAGAGCAGGGCATACCGCTAATAGTCATAGCCGGAAAGCAGTATGGTGCAGGGAGTAGCCGTGACTGGGCGGCTAAGGGCCCCTACCTCCTAGGAGTAAAAGCGGTCATTGCTGAGAGCTTTGAGCGCATACACCGCAGCAACCTTGTCGGAATGGGCATACTACCACTACAATTCATGCCTGGTGAGAATGCTGAGAAGCTAGGCCTTAGGGGAGACGAGGTATATGATATTATCGGCATAAAGGAAGGCTTGTATCCACGCAAGATAGTGACAGTACGCGCTAGAAGACCCGATGGCACAATAATAGAGTTCAAGGTAGTAGCACGACTTGACACACCAGTAGAGGTAGAGTACTATCGTCACGGCGGTATACTAAGGTATGTCTTAAGAAACATGGTTAAACAATGTAAGGGGAATAAGCAAAATAGGTGAGCCATGAGTTGCTGCATCACTATTATTCTTTCTTCTTAGAACAGACGAGGTAGTAGTCCTTAGAAGCTTTTAACTTGAAGTGTAATAGTCCTAGGGAGGTATAGAGCTTCTCCTCTTCCTCAAGTACTCTACATAAGCCACCGCTCTCAAGGCCTTGGCGTAGTGGCGAAGTAAATAATATGATTCTTTTTCCTCCCAGCTTATTCTTTGGCTTTCTGGCCCTGACATTTTCCCTAGTATTGATGTCAGCAAAGAATGTGGCAGAGTAGGCTGGGATAGAGGAGCCTATTAGTGCAACTCTGGTAGACAAACGATAGTAGTCGCATGGCCTAGCGTAGCCTCTTATTCCTGCTAGCCTCTTGACGAGCACTAATACTTCTGCTGCATAGCTCGTGTCAATGCCTGCCATTAGGCTTTCTATAAAGCCGTCCTGGTATAATACTGTCACAGCAGAGGCTAAGCCAAGACCATAGTATAGCCACTCTACTATCCGGGGTGTAAGCCAGGGCTCGTCACCCGGCAGGATGATAGCTCTCTTTGCTCCAGTACTAGCAGCGTGGCTTATTGCTGTATAGAATCCGTCAGCAGGGCCTTCGCCTACTACCCCAGAGTCGTATATGCATCCTGTGAGCTTAGCGGCTGCAGTGTAGAGTTTGCATCTTCTTTCATTCTTTGTGACAACATAAACTGCCTCTGCGCCAGCCTCCCATGCAGTTGTAGCTATATGGTGTATCGCCGTGTAGCCATCAACTATGGCTAGGATCTTGTCCCCACCAAACCTCCTCCCCATCCCGCCGGCAAGAATGTAGGCTACTATGCTAGGCAACAGATCTCCACCACTAGGAGCCAAGTACTTAAGTTAAGCCCCTGGGCATAGTATAGTCTTACCCTGGAGGCTCAGGATAACTCGACGGTGCAGGATGTCTTGGCTATTATAGATACACCTCAGCACCTTGTGCCTGGCGGGAGAACAGGTTTAGCGCAGATGATACGTGAACTCTTAGCAGGTAATCATAGCCGTGTTGAGTACAACTTTACAGAGGCAGTCCAAGTGTATGGCCTTACAAACCAGACACAACAAGGTACAGTGCATAGCGTTCTAGGCTTCTTGCTTGCTGCTGTACTTGTTGTGGCTGGTTTCATTCTTCTCTACTGGTTGTCGATGAAGGGTAAGAGTAGTACAGTGTATGTGAGAGGTCGTGGCCTGGGTGCTACCGCTGTTTATGACCTTGAGCAGTTCTACATTTATAGTGGTACTAAGCGTGAGCTTAGAAGACTCTACAAGACTCTCCTTCATAGGCTTCAAAGCCTAGGGGTCTATGTTCCACGAGGCTACACTGTTACTGAAGTTGCTTCAAGGGCTAAGACTGTTCTGGGCCATAGCATTGAGTTGTTTGCTCGAATATACAACCGTTACGTGTACTCTCCTGCAGAGCCCCCACCAGAAATTGTTGAGGAGGCTAGGAGTCTTGTGGAGAGTGAATCTAGGTAAATTCTTCCTCTTGACTATAGCGGTAGCATTGGTTCTAGGACTACTAGATGTCAGGAGTATACTTGAAGTTGTAGGTGTAGAGTCTACGAGCCCCCTCAACCCCTTCCCAACGGGTTCCCTCGATTTTGTGAGGTTACTTGATAGTATTGTACACAATGTATACTTTGCATCAGAGGCTAGTATAGGAGATATAGTGGAGAATGAGAGAGCAGTATACGTCTTGATTGGCCCTGACTACCCACCATCCAGGCCTATTATTGAGGTCATAAAGAGACACTATAGTGAAGGCAGGCTAGACGTGCTAGTAGCTGATGAGACAGGGTTAGCAAGTAGCCTTTCTAGAGAGGTTGCTGGCGTAGAAGTTACTGGCCGCTTACTGTTAAGGAGTGATGCAAGTGGAGAGTATGCTTATATTGTACCGATAATCTGCAGTAATGGGCTTGTCTTCTTGTCGACAAAAGTTTCAAGTGTAGAAGTTGTAGAGCCCATGGAGGGGTATAGGTATAATGTATTGTGCTGGTTTACTAATGGGCAAAATAGAGTTCCCGTAGCTATCCTCGCCGAGAATAGTCGGGGCTCCCGTATGCTTGTCATAGGCGACTCGAGCATATTTGCAAACTTCATGATAAGAGGGATGTACGGCTTCCCATCCACTAGAAACACTGCACTCTTAATAGTCAAAGAGGTGTTTCCTAAATCAAAAACCTTCATAATTGAGGACACTGTATATAAGAAGTACACGATACTTAGAGCCAATAGGCTCACGACAAGACTCCTAGACATGACATTATATGCTGCTTATTCTCTTGGCTCTCTACTCTCAGAGACACCTGCACGCCTCCTCACTGTATTGGCCTTAGTACCCCCATTGGCCGCATTAAAAATACTGGGCTTGCCCCAAAGAAGGAAAAGACGTGAAGTGTTTGGGTATGAGGAAGAGACTTATCTGAGAAAAGTAATAGATGCAGTTGCTAAGGGTTCACAGACGAAGAAGAGTAAGCAATGAGAGAAAGTTTATATGGGCTTATAGTTAAGCGTTTTACGCCCCCACAACAAGAAGACAATGTTGAGGGTGTATCTAACGGGTTTAAGCTAGTATTTGGCTGGGGTTGGTCTTGGAGCTGCTTAGACGTGTAATTGACGAAGTTTCAAGAGTTATTGTTGGTAAGAAGAGTGAAGTAGAGTTAATTCTTGCAACTATGATTGCTGGTGGCCACGTGCTCCTAGAGGGTGTGCCTGGTGTTGCTAAGACGCTAATAGCTAAGGCTATAGCTTCATCTATGAACTTAGTTTTTAAGAGGATACAGTTTACACCAGATCTTCTGCCCAGCGATATTATAGGAACATACATCTACCGTGATGGAGAGTTTGTTTTCCAAAAAGGGCCAATATTTGCGGACATAGTGCTTGTCGACGAGATTAACCGTGCAAGCCCCAAGACGCAAAGTGCACTCCTTGAAGCAATGCAGGAGAGACAAGTAACAGTGTGGGGTAATACTTACAAGCTATCTGAAGTCTTCACAGTCATAGCCACCATGAACCCGGTAGAGTTTGAAGGCGTATACCCCTTAAGTGAGGCACAAGTCGACAGGTTTATGGCCAAGATAGTTATTGGTTATCCATCAATAGATGAGATGGTGGAAATACTTGACCGGCTCAAGACGATAGAGGAGTGGCCCCTTAAGCCTGTAGCAACGAGAAAGGACTTAATTGAAGCACGCTCTAAGATATGGGGCATCCATGTTGATAGGAATGTCAAGTACTACATAGCTGCTATTGTTGAGGAGACAAGGAAGCACCCTGCAGTCCTCTTGGGGGCTTCGCCGAGGGCTGCTATAGCTATGACCCAGATTGCTCGCGCACTAGCACTAATAGAGGGGTCTAGCCATGTCACACCAGACCACGTCAAGAAGGCTTCTTGGCCTTCGCTACTCCATAGGATTATATTAAAGCCGGAGGCTAGGGTTTCTGGGGTTCGCGTAGAGGATGTTATTGAGGAGGTCTTAGCGAAGACTCCTCCTCCCTGACAGTATTAGGCATATAATGTATTTCACGGAAGGAGGACTATGCCTTGGAGCGTGTGAAGCCTACAATAAAGGCCTATGCTGTGTATAGTATTATTGTTCTATTAGCCGTAGCGGGGTTCGCAGGACTTGCTCTCGACGTGTTGTTTCCTACTGCACTAGTTTTGGCATCTATAGTAGCTACTTCTAGGGGTATTGCAGAAAGGGAGTACGAGCGTTTATCTATGGTGAAGCTTAGGGTTGCCATTGAACCCACCACTATTCAGGAGGGGTGGCCTGCAACACTTACTGTTAGAGTAGAGAATGAAGGCAGTAGTAGCGTCATGGTAGTCCTGCGTGAGTCTAGCAATGATCAGCGGGCAGTTGTTGAGCCAGAAGAATACCTTGTAGAGCTCGGCCCGGGGGAGGAGGCTCTTGTAGAGTTCAGGGTGAGGGCTGCGCCAGGGCTTCATGTTCTAGGGCGTATAGAAGCTTTGGTTAGTGATCCTCTAGGATTATTTGAGGCCTCACTAATAGTTGATGAGAGGCTCTTCCTCTATGTAATCCCTGCAACTGTGGAGGGTAGAGGTTTTAGTGCGAAGCTTGAAAGACATGGAGTTGAAGAGGTCTATTCCAGGCTTTACCGTGGTGTAAGCCTTGAGTTTTACGAGATAAGAGAATACATTCCCGGCGATGATCCGCGGAGGATAGTGTGGAGCGCAACTGCGAGAACAGGCAGGCTAATGGTTCGTGAGGATCTTGTAGAGTTGAGTGCAAAGACGCACATAGTCATAGACTTGTCTAGAGAGATGTGGATAGGAGAGCCGGGTAATACTCCTGGAGACCATGCTATGAGGATAGCATTAACAATAGCAAAACTCATTGCACGTGGAAGCAGTGTTATCGGCTTCACAGTTTTCGACGGAGAAGTATGGCACATAGAGCCACCCCAACATGGGCACCGGGCTGTACAGAGGCTTACCGCGTGGCTTTCAAGCTATGATCCCTATGCTTCTCGTAGGAGAATAGGGTTCTATAGAGCTGTTAGAGAATCTTCGGCATATGCTGGCCCAAGCTTGCTAGTAGTAGTCACGGGGCCCGGTGTTTTCCTCGAGAAGTACCCCTTAGAGAGGCTTGCAGAAGAGCTTGCGGGTCATCCCGGTAGAAAGCTTGTACTGTTTGTCGCGCCTGAGCCCAGGAGCGGGAGGGCTAGGAAGATAATTGAGGCCCTTCAAGCAGAGTATAAGCTTAGTAGAGCACTAGGCAGTATTGCTCCAGTAGTATTTGTCGAAGGCAGTAGTAGGCTTGGAGTACTCACCAAGACCATAATGTCCAACCTAGCACCTTAGGAGAGGGAGCATCCATGAAGAGCAGGGGGATTACTGTCCTAGTCATGGCTGGGTTGTCGCTGGCCAGCTGCCTCCTCGGCCTTGTGAAGGGTTCACAAGGCTTTGCCGCTACAGGCCTAGCAGTGGCTCTCGCTAGCTTCTTAGCATACTATGCTGGTGAGGCACTAGTCTCACTAGCCCTCGCAGTACTATCATCACTACTAGCAGTCGCGGCAACACATAGCCTGCCCGTATCCTTGATTCCTGTCGTACAAGCTCTTGTAGCTGTAACGTATAAGTTAAAACCAATGAGGCAAAGTGACCTAGCATACTACCTACTAGCAATCATGTATGCTGTCTCCGCCTCTATCTTTGTAATACTATTCTCAGAGTCCTATGCGGCGATACGCGGGCCAGATCTCCCCCGCCTGGCTGGGCTAAAGAACATACTCTACCTCGCAAGCATACCACTCATTTCAAGCCTCTCCTACCGCTCAACAACGCCAACAAGTACTGTAGAGAAAGAAGAACTATTAGGGCCATTGCCAAGAGTTGATGCGAGAAGAGTGTTTAGATACATAATCTACACTCTTGCACTATACGACACCCTAACACGCCCATGGATGCTTCCGGGAGTAATAATAGGCTTCATCGCGATGAAGCTCACCACAATAACGCTGAAGCATAGGCCAGAAATAAGCCTCATAGCCTTCATAGCAGCTTACTCCATATACGGCCTAATCAGCTAGCACATAACATCCCTTGCAGAGCCGTAACACCACAATAAACCCTCGTGCCTTGAGCACACCAGAATAAACCATAATGTCTAAGATGTAATAGCGCAAGGGACGTTCATAAGTAATTTAAAAAGCTTATACACTCGAGACAATCTTAATAGGTAAGCCAGCTTAGCAAAAGCTTTATGGGATAGAGTCATGACCTTGAATAAACTCGTACCACTAGTCCTTGTTATTTCTGGTGTAGTGTTCTTCGCAACAAGCATCTACATTACAGTCAAGGCTCCCAACCTCCTCGCAACAATGCTAGCAGCAGGCATAGGATACCTACTAGTAAGCCTTGGAGTTGAAGTATACAAAAAAGAGTGCAAGAACTAAATACAGTTTAGATATACTACTAATAGAGAGGACTAGGAAACAAAACGGAATACAGACAAAAACAATACACCCAGGAAAACGGGCCCGTAGCCTAGCCAGGATAGGGTGTCAGCCTTCGGAGCCAGAGGTCCTGAGTCCTCTAATCCCAGTGGGGCTTGCCACACTATCATTATTGATGTCCATGCGTCCTCGGCTCTTTATGGGACTTTACCATGTCTGCTATCGATACTAATCTCATAGCCAATGATATAGCTATTATGTCTTACCATGCTGTATAGCCTATAGGTTGGTTTAAAAGCTGATACTATAGTGTGAGTGAATATAGTTCAATAGTAGCGGACGTGATTATCGCTAAGAACGGGTTTTTCTTTCAAGTGGCTTTAGGGCCTTCACTATGCTTCTAGCGAGCTTCTTGACGTTATCCCTTCTTACCGCTCAGCGACATGGACAAGCCCGTACTTATCCTCCCTTCTTAAGCTCATTCCCAAGAAGTCACGGTCTCTCGTCAATGCTACTCCCCCGCTACTATTAGCTAGGTCTATCACTTCTCTATCGCTTATGCCTTGATAGTTGGTCACAAATATCTATGCTGCATCTAGCCCGATGCCCCTATGAAGCTTTACGAGCGGCTAGGATGTGTTCTCGTCGGCTAGCAGGCTTCAACTACAATTACCTCAACCTTTCTCAGTGTCTCCAAGACATACCCCAACACCTCATGGACAGCTCCCACGGGTACACTATAGTTTTCCGAGACCTTCTGGCACAACACCCCACTAGCCAGCACCCCACAAAATCATCAACAATTACACAAGCCCTCTTGACCAGAGGCCCGCATCACGTCTTCTAGGCACAATCTCCCAGTCATCCTTGTATCCCATCTTATCTTAGAGGGGCAATACAGTACTTATGTTGCTATCTAACTGCTTATTAACGTGCTATAACGTGGTCTTCTACCGAACTTCATTACCTTTTAGAGCCTTCTCTTAATGTATCTTGTTCCACGGTGTTCCTGGTACTTCTACTGCATGTATTCTGCTATAATGCAGGTTGTCAAGGAAGCATTGTAGGCTATGAGTAAAATACAAGGTCTATTGGTGCGTAGAAGTAGAAGAGATTGTGGCCAGGCCCACATACGTGCTTAGGAGGACCCCTAAGTATTCTTCACCTGTTCCAGCTTCTTCGTAGAGGCTGAGACTCACATATAGGTGTTCTGAAAGGCTTTGCTGCTTAGTCCCCGCCCTGTTTTAGTGTCTTAACTGTCTTATCTGCAGTGTCTAGGGGTAGCCTTTTAGCTTCCCTCTTGAGCTGTTTGATCCATGTTGTCGCCTCGGCCTCCCACTCCTCAACATCGTAGACTAGGTAGTCAACTCCTGGCTCTGCTACGTCGGCTAGGAGTGTGAGTCTCTCCTTCATGTTAAGCCTTTTTACGCCGCGCGCTACTATGACAACATCTATATCGCTCTCATCTAGGTAGTCGCCCCTCGCCCTCGAACCTACTACGTATACTGCTTCTACGCTGAGTTTCTTAGCTACCTTCCTAGCGAACCTTAACGCCCTTCTAATCATCTTCTCCTGGCTCCTTACTGCAGAAGTTGCTCTACCCACCCCAGGATCACCTCCGCACAGTCGAGAGCTCTTGAGACATCGTCTTCCTCGTAGACCTCATAGGGGAGGCCGTTGGCGGCATCCGGGTACCTGCTCACCACATAGTGCGGGTTTAGATACCGAGCACACCTCTCTACCCCTCTTGGCGGCTTTACCCCTAGCTCAACACTCACCATTCTGAGGAGTTCGAGTAGATTATGGCCTCTTACCGCCTTACCCGAGGCTATGAGGAGGGCCTTCAGCGCCTTCTCTGCCGCCTGGTGGCACCAGAACACCGAGGCAAACCAGTCACGGGACACAGCAAGGTGCCTAGCAGCTTCAAGGTCTCGCCTCGCCTGCTCCAGCCACATGAGCGCCTCATTCCTCAACACTCCAACACCTCTACATACCTCACCCAGCCTAGGACATATTAGCTCTGAAGAAGCACTTGTTTGCACCCGTCTAGTCCTTATACAGCAGCAAACCAATTAGCCTTTCCACAGGGAAGCTCTCCAGATCAGTGCTCCTGAAACTCACGGTGATAATAATTAAAGTCCTGCCTCCAGCCAAGGTATCCTCTTAAAGTCCTCGTCAAAAGTAAGGATAGTGTCTATGCCGTAGTGCCTAGCTGTTATTGCTATTAGGGCATCTCCCGGAAGAAGGTTGTAACTTCTCATGGCTCCCAGAAGTTCTCCTAGGCTACCTTTATCTTCTAAGACGACTATTCCCAGCTCTTCTATTAGCTCTTCAACGTCGTTCATTGCGTTAGCGAATTCTTTAATGCCGTGCTTCTTTATGTATTCTCGTAGCTGGTCTAGCCTCCTGATATTGAGTCTCCTCAATGCATCGAGCCTTATGAGGGTAAAGACTAGTTCGTCGATAACTCTAAGTGTTACAGCTAAGTTCCTCCTCTCAACCAATATATTCTTTACCTTGGAAGCATAAGGCTCTACGCGGTGGAGATAGTATACAATGGCGTTAGTGTCTAGCAGTATCACTGGGCCTCGGCCTCCAACATGAACTCGTCTAGAAGCTCCTTTGGCGCACTGCCCCGCTTCCCATAGAACTTCTCGACTATCTTCTCTCTATCCTTAAGGCTCTCTATCCTAACTAGAACCTCCTCTCCCTCTTTAAGCTGGACAGGCTCTAGAAGCCTTAATACCCCCTTCTCATACCTTGCCCTAACTATCTTAGACAACTCGAGCACCCTCATTCTTATTTGGTTCTCCAGCCAATATACTTTTGCAAGCCCAGATGTTTCCGGATCTATCAAGGATAGCTTCATTAGTGATCGAGTTTATGGTTTTCATTGAAAACTTTGTTTATAAGTCTCGGCTCCCTGAGCCGTGTGGTTCTGGGACCCCTAATCCCGGCGAGCCATTACTCATATGCTTATTATAAACTGGTTCCAGCAGACATACAATCATGTATTGTCCTTATTAAGTTCCTAGTATTTATTGCAGGTGCTATTGTCTTGAGTGGACACACTTGTAGTGTTGGGGAAAATGAGGGCCTCTATGAGCGTAAAATCATTGTATGATGGGTCCTCAGTATTTTCCGAGTCTCAGGTATTTGGTGTAGAGCTTGCCTCTAACTTGTTCAGAGAACACTTAAAACAGGGTCATCCACTAGTTGTGCGCAGGGTATCGGGACAACACTGCTAAAACTGTGCTACACCAGAAGAGAAGATGAGTATTGGGTAACGGGCACCGTAGTAGCTGAAGCACTAAAGAGTTGTGAACCCTTTTTGGTCTCCGAGGGTATGCCTAGAATAATTCAATAATCCATGTTATTTTAGTATTCGAGAAGAGTACTGTAATACGAGAAGACGCTAGCTCCAAGGCTATTTGTAATATTCTACTTGTTCGGGGGCTGTATAGTATTCTAATGAAATACTTTCTTCCATCGGCTTCTCAAAGAGATGAATGCATGAGCCTTTGGGTGCTAAGGCTGATGTCTGGCATAGAGTTAGGCTTGTGGCTTCTTTTCTAGTAGTGCGTAGAAGAACCCTGTGGTTCCATGTCGGTGAGGCCAAGACCTCATGGCCCCTTTTAGCAGTGGTGACTCGTCATAGGGGCCCTCAAGGGGTACCAGTTCTACGTCCTTCCTCTCCTCGAGAATCCATGCCACGACTTCCTCGCCTTCTTCTGGTAGAATACTGCATGTCGTGTAGAGTATTCTGCCGCCGGGCCTCAGGAGTTCTACTGCCTCCCATAGCATCCTCTTCTGGTTCTCTACGAGGCGTCTAAGCCTCTCCGGGGTAAGCCTCCACCGTGCCTCTGGGTGCTTGGCTATGGCGCCAGTACTACTACACGGTGGGTCAAGGAGTACACGGTGAAACCTACCCCGGGGCAGGAGTGCTGAGGCCCTCAAGGCATCACCTACAATGGGCTGTATAGAGGCAATAGTGCCAGTACGGTTGGCAAGCTCTACAAGCCTCTCCACTCGGTCAGAGAAGAGTTCCAAGGCCACTATAACAGCCTTGTTTTCAGAGAGTTCAGCTAAGTGAGTAGTCTTGCCCCCAGGAGCAGCACATAGATCAGCTATAAGCTCTCCCGGCCCCGCCCCGAGGAGGAAGCCTGCAACAGCACTAGCCTCATCTTGAGGCACCACCTTACCCTCCAGCAACGGCCTAAACCTACTATAGTTCAATGAGCCCCTATACACTACGTGGTATGGAACCCTGCTGCTAGGCCAAGCCTCTACCCCCTCCCTCTTAAGCTCTGAAAGGATCTCCTCGACCGTTGACTTCAAACGGTTAACCCTCAACCCCAAGAGGGGCTGGCCGGTGTTGACGGCATCGGCAAACCTCCTAACCTCCTCCAAGCCAAGCATCCTCTCAAGCCTCTCAATAATAATCCTAGACAACAACAACTCGTACTCAAGCCTATCCAGCCGCCCACTAGGCCTCCAAGGCTCAGCCAACAAGCCACGATACAAGCCTACAACAAGCCTTGCATCCTCTGCACGGAAACGCCTACCAATAATACTCGCAACACCCTCCACAAGCTCCTCGACAAAAACCCGGTCCACACCTGGGCTCGATAAGGCAAGCAATACAGCAAGCCTCAAAGCCTGGCGAAGAGCAGCAGGAAGCCCACCGGGATCAAGCCCCGTCCTCTCAGTAATAACCCTATCAAGCAAACCCTGCATCCTATAAAGCCTATAAAGAATAGCAGTAAACACACGGTCATACCGCGAGCCCAACAAGCCATACCTAGACAAAACCCTACGCTTAACAACCTGGAAAGGCTTATAGTGCTCAGACCACTCCAAAACCTCAAGAAAAGCCTTCACATGACGCCTACCAAGCCTCAAAACCAAAACGCACTACACCAGAACAGTGGGAGCAGAAGAGAACACTAGGATTATAACCTCAGCCGCCCGCACATATACTCTTTCGTCCCCAGTAGCTGAGGAGGCTACTATGAATTGTCTCTATTATACACCGTATACAACGCATTTATATACATAGACTACCGTATACAATACCGCGGGGCAAGCCTTGTCTACAGCCGTGTTGTCTGTCAGGGTTAGGCGAGAACTCAAAGAAGAAGCTGAACGGCTGGGCATCGATATTAGAGCAGTCGTAGAGAAGGCCTTAGAAGAGGAGGTGAGACGAGCAAAGCTCGAGAAGTTCCGGAGGCTCCTAGACGAGGCGCTAAAAGCAATGAACGTGTCTGCCGAGGAATGGGTGCACACTATTAGAGAGGTGAGGAATGAGAGGTAGATAGTGCTGTGACAGCAGAGTATCTCCTCGACACTTCAGCCCTATACCCACTAGTACTGAAGCTCCGAGAGAAGCTACTAGAGTATTCTAGTCACTTCAGAGTACTAGACCTCACAGTCTACGAGACTGGGAAAACTATATGGAAAGAACACCAGAGAGGTAGGATAAAGAATCTAGCAATAGTAGCAAGACTATTCCAAGAAATCTTCGAGACTATACCCAGATTAAGCCTCAACACAGAGATAGACAAAGTGCTAGAACTAGCTGTCAGAGAAAACCTCACCTTCTATGATGCCTCCTACCTCTACATGGCTCGTAGACATGGATTGAAACTAGTCACAGAGGATAGAGACCTACAAAGGTTCCCCGAGTCTATCAGTGTAGGGCAACTACTAGACCAGCTGGAACAAAATATGAACCACAAGAGTCCCTAGGCTCACCCATGAGAGGCCACTACTTCTTGTGGCCTCTTAGCTTTGGTCCTCCCTCCATGAAGCCTTCGGGGTAGTACATGTCTTCTATACTTCTAAACCCATACATGGCCATTAGCCTCCCTATACGCGTCTCCTACATACTCGAAGAACAACGCCTTGCTTGCCTCTAAGGCTTCTGAAGCAATCTGTACAAGGCTCTCGTCAAAATCCCTGTCAACACCAAACACATAAAACCCTTGCTGCCAGAAAACAAAGCTCACTACACATATTTCCAGGAGAACCAAGAGCCGCGTCGATGGCACCAAGCAGTTCCAGCATCCTACTTGAAAACCCCGCTAGACTAGGAAGCAGACAGTCTATCACTGTGACAAGGGAGACTAGAGAACCTTGAACAGTATACTGTGCTAAGATAAAGTCTAGAGAAAATTGAAATTAAAATTACTAATAGGAAACCTTATGAGGGAGATTCTGCTTTATTCTCATCTTAATCGAGGTAAACATGGTTGAAGTATATTCAGTGCCTTGTCTGCGGAAAACTAACTCCAACTGATAGAGGTATATGCTACCACTGTAGCGCTCCACTACCCACTAGCATAGATATACCAGCAGGCACAATAGTTTGTCCTAACTGCCTAAAGGTTACAACCATAGAGACTGGCTACTGCCGCCACTGCAAAGCACCACTACCACAAGAACTCGTAGAAGAGGCTAGAGCGAAAATGGCTAGTCTAAGACTCCAGCAGCTAAAGAAGAAGCTTGTCCTGCGCCTAGGCCCGCTCAGGGAGCGCATCCTCATCCCCGGCCCGGTATAGGAGTAAACGGTGAAAAATGGTGGGGAGATGGGGCCACTATGTAGGCGGTAGCTACACCCCAGACCCCCGCCACAAGACTAGCAAAAGCGCCCCATC
>JALTZF010000121.1 GCA_027046265.1 Pyrodictiaceae archaeon | reverse complement strand
TCTTAATTCTGGTATTGCAGTTCTTAATGTTGGCTCTACAAACCCACACGTCGTTGAAGCGGTTAAAAGACAGCTAGAGAAGTTCATACATTATAGCCTTACAGACTTCTATTATGAGAATGCTGTGGTGCTTGCTGAGAAGCTTGTCTCAATAGCGCCATTCAAGGGAGACGGTAAGGTGTTCTACACAAATAGTGGTGCAGAAAGTATAGAGGCAGCAATCAAGGTCTCCAGGCATCATACGGGGAGGCAGTACATAGTAGGCTTCTTAGGAGCGTTCCACGGCAGAACTATGGGTGCAGTATCCCTCACAGCAAGTAAGCCTGTACAGAGAAAAGGATTCTCACCGCTCGTGCCAAGCGTCATACACGTACCATACCCCTACCCTTACCGTTGTCCATTCAGGGCAGAGACTCCTGAGGAGTGCGGAGAGCAAGTAATAGGCTATATTGAAGAATGGGTATTTGGCAAGCTAGTAGACCCCTCGGAGATAGCAGCAGTATTCATTGAGCCTATTCTGGGCGAGGGAGGATACATTGTTCCACCTGACAACTTCATGCCTAAGTTGCGCAAACTAACAGAACAGCATGGTATCCTCCTTGTCGTAGACGAGGTGCAGACGGGGTTCTGTAGGACAGGAAGAATGTTTGCTGTAGAACACTGGAGTGTTGAACCAGACATTGTAGCATTAGCAAAGGCAATAGCTGCGGGCTTCCCTTTGGGCGCTATTGTTGGTAGAGCAGAAGTCATGGACATAGAGCCGGGGGGACACGCTTCGACATTTGGTGGCAACCCAGTATCTGTGGCAGCAGCCCTTGCAACTATAGAGTATATTGAGAAAGAGAGACTTTGCGAACGTGCAAGCAGGCTTGGCGAAAAAGTCATTAGGAGGTTCAAGGAGGCAATGGAGTCTGATGAAGCACCATTAATAGGAGATGTGAGAGGAAAAGGATTAATGATTGGTGTTGAACTGGTAAAGGATAAAAAGACAAAGGAGCCAGCACGCAAGGAGCTAGCAGACATACTAATGAGGTTATTTAAGAGGGGCTATCTTGTAATAGGTGCTGGAGTCTCAACAGTGAGGATATCACCACCTTTAACAATAACTGAGGAGGCACTAATGAATGCTGTAGAGGCTGTCATTGAGGAGATCAAGCGCGTGTCGAACAAGTAGTAAATGTATTGTTTTAAGTTCTTCTCTATAACTAGTAGTATTAAGGAGGGGATGAAGAAGCTTACAAGGGGCCTAAGTACGTGCGATGGGCTGTGAACCCGCGGCGGACCCTTTAAGACCTCAGAGTCATAGCTTCCATGGAGTTAGCCTTGCTTGTTCTTCCTTACCTTCTTATTGTTGTTCTTGAGTGCTAGTATTCTTGCAATTTTCTTCTTTGGTATGTTGAAAACGTTTACTGCTATTTCTTCAATGTACTCGTCGTTTGGCATTATCTTTTCAAATCCTATCTTAGCTGCAAGTGCTTGTTTCAGAGCCTCTTTAGCAATACGGTTTCTCACAATATTTGCAGCAATACTCTGGGCAATACGTAGTGCAATGAAGTATCGTGCGTACTTTCTCACGGTGGCTGCATGTTCTGGCAAAGCTTCGGAAAGCTTTTTCATGAGATTTATTACCTTGTCCTCAGTACTAAAGCCAAGGAGGAGTTTTGTTGTTTCAAGACGCAGTATCCTAGCTATTGTATTATCGTCTATCTCTCCACCAAGTAGGAAGTGTATAAACTTTCTAGCTTCTTCACTGGCCTTCTCATTTATAATCCTAATAACGTCCTCTAACGTTTCCTCATAACTGAATATTCTATGGAAAACATCCGGGTTTTCCTCGTGAAGCATAAGTGCGTACTTTGCTATCACATAAAGAGTTGCAAGCTCCTTATCCCATATATCTTGCGGCCACGCCTTACCCCTTATAGGTTGAATCTTCTTGCTTCTATAGATCTCCTCCACTATCTTCCTTGCAGCATCTCTATCAATGACGCTCTTTCTCTTGAGAAGCACTGCTAAAGCATCCATAGCGGCCTCTATGCGTGCTTTTTGGGTCTCCCTAGCCCTCCGCGGATCTATACTCTCTATCAATGCCCAACACCCTCTCGGCCAGCCTTTTAACCGCATAAGCTAAGCCTGGGAGTTTACTACTATATGCGCGTATGCGCCCATCACTATAAACTATGAGTTTTACTCTTGCCTCATTGACCCTAATGTATAGAACCTGCCTAGAATAGTGTTGCTCTATTCGTACAACCTCGAAGTCCCTCCACCGTTCCCTAGCACGATACACAAACTTCATAAGAGACTCTGTAGTAAAGAGAATCTTTCTAGGCATTTTCAACCACATCCTTCTATCGTAGCTTCCAACACACATTACCATCGTTCTGGAAATGACTCTTAGTGCTATTCAACTGTGCCTTACCTTAATAGGGGCCTCACCCTTGCCCGAGCCTCATCAAGCTTACTCAGCCCTGCGTAGGATAGCTCAGCGGCCCGAAATAATAGGTAGTCTCTATCCAGCGTTTATCTATTTAACATCTATAAACACTCAAGACTACATGGTAAGAGTAGCATTGGATAATGCGTATGAGTGGAGCATTGTAGAAATTAAACTTGATCAGAACATGGTACTCAGAGTTGCCTTTCGTAGAACCTACTGCCCTGGTACTAGGTCGCAGTGTATTGTAGTTGCATATTCAGTAAAGGGAGAGCCTAGGCTCGTCATAGCTCCAGCGCAACCTACACCCTTCTGTGTGAGAGGAGACAAAGTGGATACGTATGTGCTGAGAAGAGTGCTTGAGGGTTTGGGGGAGAGGGGCTACTTAGCGTCTTTTTGCAGAATTGTAAGGCATCTATTGAGGGAGACCTTAGAGGAGACACTGAAGCACCTATCAAGCCTTGGCATTATAACGTATTAGGGTGTGTTAAGCACTATACTCACGCCATGCACCTCCTCTCCTTTAGGTTCCTTTGATGCTATAAGTCCTGGCGCAGCACAGGCCATGTCATGATTGTAGTCGAGCACTATTCTGTAGATTTCTCCGCGCCAATCAGAGACTCTTAGTTCTTCGCCGTTAAAGACTATTCTAACTATTCCCCGCTTGCGGAGCCCTCTCTTGCGTACATAGGCTGTCGCCTCTATGATTTCAAGTATTTTCCCACTGATAGGATTAATCTCAAAGTGGTAACCAGTAGGGTCTAGTATGTATCCCTCAGATAGGTAGACGCGCCGTAATGCGTAAATTAGGGTGTTAGGCTCTAATACAGGGTAATTATCGAGTAGCGTCAATGCTTCAAGAGCCTTCCTGGCAATGTATAATCCTTTTTTTGGATCTAGAGAAAAGGCTTTGCTACAATTGTTCTCACGTATATTTCTACGTATGTAGAACTCGTATATGACTGCTATGGCCTCATATGTGAGTAAAGGCAAGCCCAGGCCTTTTACATGTATGGCTCTCTGGAGACTATGCGTGTAAAACCCTGCATAGTCTATGACCAGCATCTCAGGCCGAGCCTCTATACTCCAAGCTGGCTGACCTCGGGGATTAACCACTGCAACAGCCTCGGTGTCCTTTAGGTCTGGCGCGTCCATGGCAATATGTTGCTTCGCTACACTTATCGGGAGCCTAGATTCAAGAAGTAAGCGTGGAGTAACAGTTGAACCTAGCCCAACAATGTATGCACGCCACTTGTCTACGCCTAAACCTGTGTAGAGTGTTCGAAGTATTACAGCTGCATCAAATACTGTTGGCGGGGAGGCGATGAAGACTTGAAGCTTGGGGTTCTCTTCTACCATCCAAAAAACCCCCAGAATGTTACTGACATAGGTACAATAGCAAAATACCTTAATGCTCAGCTTTACATCATACAGCGTCCAAGCGATAGCAGTGCGGTAAAGGGTTTGAGCATGGTGCACAACCTAAGAGCCAAAGTGTTCAGCAAGTTTGAAGACGCACTTAGAGAACTCCCTCGTGATGCTCTCTACATCGTCTTAGAGACTTATGGAAGGAGACTCCTAAACGAACTGGAAATAAGCAAGGACAAGCAAATCGTCGTGGTTTTGGGTGCAGAGGATTACGGTATACCACTTGACGTCGCTGAGAAGCTTCCGGGCGAGAGAGTATATGTGAAAATACCAGTTACAGTACTAGGGTCAAGCTATAATGTTGTTTCAAGCCTTGTAATGGCCCTATATGAGATCTATAGAAGGCTCATAGCGGGAAAGGCTTAAGCCTATGCGGCGCTATGGTTCTATAAACCTCGTCTTTTAGTGACTTGTTAGTCGAGAAGGACCCCCTAACAGCTGCCACGACTGTTGGCGCTGGTGTCTTGACACCCCTCATTATCATGCACATGTGGTAGGCCTCTGTTACAACCATCACGTCTGGCGACCCTGTAATCTTAGCTACTTCTTCTGCTATCTGCTGCGTCATCCTCTCCTGTATCTGTAGCCTCCTAGCATACTTGTGTACCACACGCACAATCTTACTCAGCCCAACCACACGGCCACGTGGGAGATAGGCTACGTGGGCTACACCGAAGAATGGGAGGATGTGGTGTTCACACATACTGTAGAACCTTATCCCAGAAACTACTACTAGGTCGCTAGTCTCAGTAAACCAGGTATAATCGTCCTCAGCATTATACCCTTCCAGGATCTCCTCAAACATGTCAGCTACACGCCTGGGAGTATCCCTAAGTCCCTCTCGGCCAGGGTCCTCACCTATAGCCTCAAGAATCATCCGAACAGCCTTCTCTATCTTCTCCTTATCAATAGACATGAGGACCACCATAACCTTAGTTTTACCTCTATCACCCTTTGCCAGTTAGGATTGCAAACTATTAGATATAGACTTAAAGAAGTTATTCTGTTAACTACAAAGCATATCTGTGGAGCGTTACTACTATATACAGAACTTAGAAGAGATAAAGTGTAGAAGACGGCCTATGTTGAAAGCGTTAGCTGGATGGTGTCCCGATATGAGCATTCATGAGAGAGTTGGAGCTGGAAAGAAGGCACCCGAGATAGTTAATGTACTAGTAGAGATACCGATGAATAGTAGTGTAAAGTATGAATACGATGAAGAAGCTGGTGTTATTAGAGTGGATAGGTTCTTGTACACAGCAATGGTTTATCCATTCAATTACGGGTTCATTCCCGGAACACTGGAAGAGGATGGAGATCCTGTTGATGTCCTTGTGATCTCCTCACAGCCCGTATTGCCAGGCACAATAATAGAGGTACGACCAATCGGTCTCCTTGTTATGGAGGACGAAGAGGGGCCAGATAGTAAAGTCATTGCCGTGCCTAGGGACAAGCTTGACCCACAATTCAAGAACATCCAGGATGTAAATGACTTGCCTGAGGCACTCCGAGAAAAAATTAAACATTTCTTTGAACACTATAAGGAGCTAGAACCAGGGAAATGGGTTAAGGTTCGCGAGTGGCTTAGCGCTAATGAAGCTAAAAGAAAGATCGAAGAGGCCATTAAGAGGTATAGAGAAAGTAGTAAAGGATAGTTCTTGCAGAAACTGCGATTAGAAGCGGCATGAGGAAAAACTGCTGGGCCTCTTACCCCATAATTTTTAGCTTCTCCGCCTAAACCCAGTAATACGAGCGCTTTACACAACGTTGTACAATCTGGCAGCTTGGCGATTATTTAGGTGTGACACTTGAAGGTACGTCCATCGTGTATTGCGTGTGCCATCCTTAGGAGAGCCGTAGAACTAGAAGCGCTAATAGACAATACACACAACCGTGAGCGACTATCAATACTAAGAGAACTTGTTGATGCTGTCAACCTCTATAGCGGTCCTGATATTGAGGTGGCCGAACTCCTAACCGTTTCCTATAGGCGTATCAAGCAACTTGCTCCACGCGTTAAGGATATTTACGAAGAAGCTAAGAGGGTGTATCTACCTCTTGCACTAAGTCGTGCTGAGCGGATCAGTGAGTATATTGGAAAGCTTGAAGATGGTGAAGCACTGAAGTTCTTGCTTAAGGCAGCTGCACTCGCCTCAGCATTAAGGATATTCCACCCTACACTCGTGATCCTTGAACCACCTTCGGAGATGGATGTTATAAATGCCAAAACAGGGGTTGATGACTCAGAAAAAGCGATAAAGTTTCTACATGAAATAAAGGGCGAAGGGACTATATACTATGTACTTGGGGGAATAGCCGAGCTACCTTATGACATTATATTGGTTAGGAGGCTTAGAGACTCTTTGGGACTTAGAGTAGTAGCAGTAGTTAATAGCGAGCGTTTTGAAGATCACGTTACTCTTGCAGATCTAGAAGAGCAAGGCTACGTAGACGAGTTTGATTACATAGAAGTTGTTCATAGCGATGCTGCATCAGTTATAAGAAGAGAGGTACCTAGCGTGTATCAGTCGTTACAAGATGCACAGCTAGTAATTGTAAAGCGTGGTATTCATGTATTACACTTTATGAATAATACCATTAAAACTCCTATGCTCATGTTGTTTACAGCGTATTGTAATGTATTGGCTTCAACATTCAAGGTGAACATAGGCACAGTAAATATAGTCTTTACTGGTAAGCAGGAATCAGAATAGTGAGGGGCCTCGGCAAGGATAGGACTTCTTCACAATTAACCTAAGCTTTAAGGTTGTATACAATCATGATCCGACGGGGTTCTCTCGCTCATACGGCCCCTCACATTTGTGTAGACACAGTTATAGGGATATAAGCTGTGGTGTGTGCCGCGAGGAGAGAGGATACATACATGGATGAACAAGCCAGAAATATTGCTAGCCAGATAAGAGGGTATGACCCTGTAGAGCTAGGTAAGCGTATAGAAAAAATAGTGCAGAACAATGGTAAGAGAAAATACTTCAGGTTTCGTGGAAGCAGATTCTATGGTGGTAGTGCTGTTGGAGACGTAGTAGGCTGCAATTTGCGTTGCGCATTTTGCTGGACTGGACGGGCACGAGACGATCTAAGTGTAGGCTTCTTCGTTGAAGCCGAAGATGCAGCTAAGAAACTTACTAGTATAGCACATACATGGGGATACCGTGTTCTAAGACTATCAGCTGGTGAGCCCACAATAGGGTGGCAACACCTTTTACGCTTGCTTGAATTTCTAGAGAGTCAACCTTATGAAAGGTTGTTTATTCTCGAAACAAATGGTATCATGTTGGGAGCCTATCCTGGTCGTATAAATGATCTGAGTGAGTTTGAGAGAGTACATGTTCGTGTATCTCTGAAAGCTTGTAATCCAGAGTGGTTTAAGGTGCTTACTGGTGCTGAAAAGAAGTCTTTCTGGTTACCCATACGTGCCATTGAGGAACTGTACTCGCATGGCGTAAGTTTTCATTTCTCTATATTTGTAGCGTTTGGGAGCAAAGAATGCTGGGAAGGCCTCTTAGAGGAGATAGCAAGAAGGACAAGCTCTACTGTTGTTAGCGAAGTTGAAGTTGAGGCATTAGTGCTTTACCCATCTTCTGCTAGAAGGCTAAGGGTCCTCGAGAAGTATGGCATAAAACCAAATCCAAAGTACGTTTATAGGCCGCGGAGTAGTTGGTGAAGCGCATGTCTATTAGGGTTACAGGAATGTGTCACATTAAAGTTGAAAAGGATTTCCTTGAGAAGCTGTGTGGCAACCCTAATTTGGGTCGTATCTTTATGGAAGTTGTGTGCTATTACACTTTCGGCATAGAAAAAGAGGCGAAGAAAATACTACGTGACGTAATGTTTGACTTTTATGCTCTCTGTAGTAGTCTAGGAGAAGCCTTAATGAATGAAATTACAACATACGGTAAACGCCCAGCAGCTATAGTCTCGCTTAGAGGGTGCAAAATAGGATCAGTCATTTTTAATAGTAACAATAAAGTCAGCGTGCGGATTGACTGTAAAGAGCGGACATATAGCTACGAGATTGGCCTATGCGGCCTCTCTCGGTGATGGACAAGAGTTCTTTGTCGATAGCTCAGCGTGGTGGGCTTCTGCATATCCATGAACCTTTGAAGTGCGTAACATCATCATCACCTTATGATCAAAGATAGACAAAAGACTGTAATTTTAGGGTCGGTGCTGCGCGGTTCTTCACTGCAATAGAGAGGATTGCTCAGACCTTTCGAGCCTCCTCATACCATGTATAGTTTCCAGTTATCTACTTCTAAAGGTTTTCTTGTTCTCTTGTTCCCTGCCAGAAAACAGTCGATTTTAACGTGCGTAAATTATAGCGATCCTCCGGTTACATAATAAGTCTTTTATTAACATAGAATAATATGGTATTACCATATTACCTGGTGTCTTCTAAGTGGGTGCATTCAGACTTATCCTTGGGACGCCAATTAATGCTGTGCCAAAACCATGGCTAATAATACCGTTTCATGGTGTGATGGTTAATGGTTATGAACTTTTGCAACTTAAAAATAGATATGAGCTACGCGGCCGCAGGCTTCGACAATTTCTTGGGATAGACGATGATGTTGAGTTGTGGATTGATAGTGGAGGCTATCAAGCACTAAAAGACAATGTGAATATAACTGCTTATCACATAGGGAAACTCTATCGTGAAATAGACGCTGACTATTACATAAGCCTTGATTTTCCTCCGCATCCAAAGGATTCTGAAGATACCAAGGCACAGAAAATAGCTCGCTCTATATCTAACTTTATAGAGTTAAAGAGCATGCTTAAAGATATCGCAGAGGAGGGCAGACTGGTACCAGTTTTCCATGTATCTGTCGGGGTTTCTCTTAGGTTGCAGCTTAAGGCGTACGAGCCACATGCCTATACTGCAGCTGTTGGAGGGTTAATACCTTACGTCATGCAGCTTTCAGGTAAAGGCTCACGTGCAAAAATGCTACTATTCCTTCTCTTAATGAGAAAGCTGTGGACTGGGAGCCTTCACGCACTAGGTATAGCCTCAGCAGCCATAATACCGTTGCTCAAAATTATTGGCATGGATACTGGTGACACACAAACATGGAGACACAAGGCAGCATATGGTAAAGTCATTGTGCCTGGTCTAGGCGAAAGACATATCAGTGGTAGAAGAGTCCGCTTTGGCCCGGCGGTATTTAAAGATCATGAAAATGGCCTATTCATGGAGTATGTAGGGAGGGCAGAAAAACTCTTCGGCTTAACGCTAGAGAAACTAATTGAAAGCTTTGAAGCACGAGCACTCTTTAATGCATGGATATTGAAGGAGGTTGCAGAGAAAGATCTGGGTTACAACGGTTCTAGCAAAGCATTCTCAAACCTCTATAGCCTGGCCATTAATCTTAAGAAACTTGACCCTCTAGAAATTGAGGAAATGTTAAGCGATCTACTCTATGGTAAACCGGAAGAGAGTGAGGCTAGAGAGGGGGAGTACAGGGTTACAGTTAGTATTGAAAAGACACCAGAAGAGGTTCTATCCACTGGTGGGAATAATATTAGCTCGTTACAATCCATGTAGTGTATAATATTTATGTTAAGTACTCCATAACTTTGTACTTAGCTAGTTAGTTAATACATTAGGTCACCAAGTCATGTCCATGCCGAGTATAGCTGTGAGTGAAGTTAAGCAAAACTTGTTAACTAGATCCTAGCTATGGATAATGATAGTATTCCCACCTTTACGCTTGGCTTTTTGCAGAAGTTTATGTGCTAAGCGGCGTGTAGGTGTACCAGTATAGGCGGCTCTTCTATCTATGTTCCTATGGACAAGGCCTACATAGCCATGTACAGCTACAATA
>JALTZF010000120.1 GCA_027046265.1 Pyrodictiaceae archaeon | reverse complement strand
TCTTTTGTTTCTGTAAAGGTTGTAATATAAAAGATTTGTAATGCTTAATTTGCTCTAGACTGCTAGGGTTAAGTCTAAGAAGTCCATTGGTAGTGGCCGACCTTTTGACTTGAGTTCATCATATTTTGCTGATAGCCATTCAATGAATACCGGGCACCCATCAAATCTACCGTCTCTTTCACATCTCTCGCCTAGCTTGAGGAAGCACTTACCAGTGCGTTTGTCAAAGTAGGGACACATTTTATGGTATTGTTTTGCGCTTCTTAGCATGCGGTTGACCCATCGACGCTTGGGATCGCGCCTATCTCTTTCTTCTGCTTGCGTGAGGATTTTATCTAGCTCTTCACTTGATATGCGTGAGCCTGACATCATATACCACCCCTCAAACACATATCATGATCTTGTTGACAACACACTCTACAAGGACTAATACCACTATTAAAAACTCATAGCCGAGTGTGTCTCCACTAACGTGACGCACTCTTCTATACTGTCCTATCTCCCTTCTTCTTAAAAGTGTACTTTATTTTTTAGGTTCTTCAAAACATTTATGGTCCTTTTAGACGTGCATGTCAATACAGAGATCTCAAACTGCTGTAGAGAATAGAGCAATTTATAAGGGTAGTAGGGTTTGTCCGCAAAGACTACTTGCAAGAACAAGTGGAGTATTACTATTGTTGGAGCAGGAGTAGCAGGCTCAGTACTCGGCTATCTCTTATCTAGAGAAGACATAGGAGAAGTTAGAGTTTATGAGCTAAGCGAAGAGTATACTAAGCCCTGTGGAGAAGTTGTACCTGCTAAGCTCATAGGTATACTAGAGGAGAACTCTCTGCCCAAACCCCCTCTACTCGGAGAAATTAAACAATTCAAATTCTATAGTTCTAGCGGGAGACTACTACATGCATATGCTTCAGATGAACCTGTTTGGTATGCGATAAATAAGCAAGCTTGGATAATGAAGCTACGTAGCATGATACCTCTAGAGTTAAGGCCTATAAGGAACCTAAAAAGCATAGTGACAAGCGAATGTAGTGTTGCTGTTGATGCTCGCGGCCCCTTTGCAGCATTGGGCTTACGTGTAGTAGTCTGGAGGGCCTACTCTGACTACCCGCTAGACTCTGCCATAGTGGTATTTAACTTTGAGAAAACAGGGTTCGCATGGGCTTTCCCGCATGGCTCTAAGTCCAATATAGGAGGAGGCTTTATGGGCGTAAAGGAGCCTAGGAGCCTTGCTTTAGACATGCTCACACGGTTCGCTAGCATACCAAAAGACAGTGTATTCAATGAGAAGTACTCGCTAGTCACAATACTTCCGAAGATAAGACTATACAGTACGGGAATACTGCGTATAGGAGAGGCTGCTGGACTCATCCAAAGTCTCGGTGGTGAGGGTATTAGGCCTGCTGTTGAGTCGGCTATAGCCCTCTACAAGTCATTCAAGATCTCCAAGGATATACGAACACTAGAGAAAAACTATGTAAGCATGGTAAGGGAGCTTAAAAAGGAGGCGCTTATAGGCAAGTATATGCTACGTTTAGCAATGCTAGCAGGTAAAAGTGTTGAAAGAATGTTTCACAAAATACCAAGAGACTTCTTTGATGCATGGCTCAGTGGAAGCCTAAGAAGCTGGAGGCTATTCTTCAAAGCAATCCTAAATGCTGGGCTAAGGCCTTAAAGATTGAAAGAAGGAGTACTGAGAGAATTGACTAAACTTATATAGTGACCACGCTCTCCATGGGAGGGAGAGGCAAGAACACAGTGACTCCTAGAATGCGTGGCAACTCAACATTAATGAAGTAGTCTAGGAGTCTTTCTTCATCAATATTAACTGATGGAATATATACCTCCTCTTCGTTAACCTTGATAAAAGGCTCAAAATCCACAAAGTCTAAAGCAGGTACGGTGATCTCTTCGTAGACTACACTAAACCCAAGCTCTCGCAGAGCCTCTACTATCTTAACTGTGTTTCTGCGTATAGTTGAGCTCGCAGGCCCATAACCTATGAATACTGTGAACTTAAGCTTCTCCACTACACTGCCACCCGTATGGTTATCGTTATTGAGTAGAGAGGACAACAGCTTCTAGAGACAATAATACGCTCTAGTACTGTTCCTGGAAAGGGGTGCTTATAAGGTGTGAGGAGGAGTAGATAGCGTCTAGGGGATAGGTATTTGACTAGCATCGAAGAAAAACTCAAGATTGATAAGCGTATACTGAAGCAGGTAATAAGAGAGCTTAAGAAGTGGAAAGCACCGGCCACAGTGCTACTTAGCCTCTACATACCGCCTGGAAGACCAATAAGCGACGTTATGAACCTTCTTAGGACAGAGTACTCCATTACAGACAACATTAAGCTGAAGAGAACTAGAGACGCTGTACAGAGAGCTCTTGCAGCCGCTATGGACAGACTATCAAAAATACCAAAAGTCCCTGAAAACGGACTAGTAGTCTTTTGTGGAGAGGACATGGACACAAAAGACTTTGTATGCATGGTCTTCTCTCCGCCAGAGCCTGTACCAGTATTCTTCTACAGAACGGACAAATACTTCCACACAGAATTCCTAGAGGACATGCTAGAGCATGAAGAGACCTTTGGATTAGTTATAGTTGAAAGAGACCAAGGCACTATAGGTATACTAAAAGGTTCAAGAATACAAGTCCTCGAAGAACTCGAGGGCTACGTCCCTGGGAAACACCACCGAGGAGGCCAAAGCCAGCGGCGTTTCGACAGGCAAATAGAGCAGTTCGTTAGGGGGTTCTACAAAGAACTCGCAGACGCGATGAACAAACACTTTAAGCCACTAATAGAGAAAGGAGTATTGAAAGGAATAATAGTAGGGGGACCCGGCTATGCTAAGCAGGACTTCCTAGAGGAAGCCAAGGAGTTCTTGGACTACCGTGTACATCAGAAGATAATAAGGCAACTCATAGACGTAGCCTATCAGGGAGAAGCAGGACTCCGTGAATTAGTCATAAAGGCTTCAGACATAATAGAGAAGAATAAGTATGCTGAGCTAGTAAAAGCTATAGAGGAATTCAAGTATCATCTCGCTAAGGATGACGGGCTTGCAGTCTATGGCGATAAAATGGTGAAGACTGCACTTGAAATGGGTGCTCTAAAATTCATAATCATTGATGAAGAAAGGGATGAAGCAGATTACTATATAGAGGAAGCCCAAAAATATGGGACGAAAGTTTACATCCTATCAGATTCCCTACCAGAAGCGGAGTGGATAAAGAAGACCTTCAAAGGTTTAGTTGGGGTGCTACGCTACAAAGTTATGTAGCCATTATCAACTAGGATGTTGATGCCTTTTTGAGCTGAAAAATATTACGGATGATGATTGGAGACCTCGCTGAACAAAAACTATCTTTCCGTCTACTTTAATTGTTCAAGTTTTCTCTTTATAATAGATTCAGCTTCTTCTCTAGGTACAGCTACATACTTAGCAGATTTTGCCGCCTTAACTATTGTCTCAGGATTATTCCTAATAGTATCCAAAGACTCCTCTACAGACACTGTTGCCTTATAGGCCTCTCCCTTGCTAGGTATAACTATAAATGATATTCTAGTGTTCCCATCAACAGGCTCAAGAACCGCCATGCCAATATTATCGCCACTACTAGACTTTAATAGAGCTATGACCTCGCCAACAACAGTTTCAGCATACACCATAGCAGAACTAATGTCGAATTTCTCGCCAGAAACTAGCTCAACAGGCTTTACTTCCTCAACGGCACGCCTAGCCTCCTCAGCAACCCTCTTTACTTCCCTCTCTACTTCAGCCTCCGACTTTTCAGTCCACGCTCTCTCCTCTTCAGTAACAGGTCTCGCCACAATACTCTCATACTCCTTTAAAGCCTCACTTACAACACGTTGAACCTCGTTGTCGGGTATGCGGCGAAATGCCTCTATGACTAGTGTATCAGGCTTCCAAATAATATCTCCATCCTTAACCTCGTATTCAACGCGAATTCTAACAACATCACCCTTATCAATATTCAGCTTATTAACAAGCACTTCAAAGAGAAACCTGTTAATCTCGCCAGCCCTCATAGCTACAGTTTTACTGTCTATTTCACCACTCTTAATCCTATCACGAAGCTGCGCAAACAACACTCTACGCAACTTATCAGCATATGCACCAGCTATAACTAATCCCGTAGACAGTTGAGGCACAGTTTTCACCCTTCCTTTTACTATTGGAGAAAAATTTAAGTTAACATAAATCTTACCCTTTATGGTCACCTAGAATAAATACTACTACCAACGGGAATACCTTTAAATAATACAACATACTCCTCTAACTAGTATTAGTTGGAGACAATCTCCTATAACAGCCAATAGACTCCAACATTGGGGTGATCCAAGTTTAAACGAGACCTAAAAATAGATCCTTCAAAAATCCTAGACATAGTAGATAAAGGCAAGGTCTATCTTGTATACACTGTTGATGGCATAGAGAAACTTGAAAAGAATAAAGATGCAGACAAGCTCTACTGGTCAATAAAACTAAGAAATAGAAGAAAGGCCTTTGGCCTTTAGCCTATTTTAACCTCCCTCTTGTCTAGAAGAGTAGCTACTACTACTACTTTTATCCTCTTTAATATTTAATAGCACCTCAAATAGTCTTGTATATGCTCGGTTAATGATATGATATATGTTATTGTATACTATTGTCAGTTTGTATAAACTAGAGAGATATGAAATATTCGAAACAGGAAAGCACAGACGAGTATTTCCTTGACAAAAATACCCAAGCACAAATTCTATTGTTGTAGAAGAACATTGTGTACTAGTAATTAACACGTTGTAGTTATTCTTCCTTTTCAAAAAATTCTTTTCTGCTACACAACTCAAGATAGTTGCGTAGCTTTTTTGAGAAGCCTATTCTGATGCCTAGCCTTTTGTCGGTATAGATGTATATAAGTTTCTTTGCTTGTAGAATTCTAGCTATTGAAAGTAGCCACGTTCTATCTGCTTCAAGCTCTTTTTCAAGATGGTCTAAGTATGTATATGTTGACCCCCATTTCTCATAGTGGTTTAGTAGTGCTTCTAGTACTGATTGTTCGTCTTCTTCCAGTTCGAGTGTATTTAGTAGTGCATTTATGCATGCCTTAATTGGTGGTTTGTCTTGTCTTTTCTTTTTTCTTTTATTAGTTTGGACGACAATGAATGACTGTATTTTGCCTGAGAGTGTGCTTTCTCCCGTTTCATCCTTGTCTTTTATTGTTTGCTGAATAGTTTTAGTTTTGTAGTTGTCAGAAATTATCTTCTTTGCTAGTGCTGCGTATTGGGCAACTCTTGTATTCATTTCTTTTTCTACTATTGTTCGTGCATAATCTTCGCCTTCTATTGTTAGTGTCCAGTAGCCGTTCTCGTATTCGAAGAGTCCCCGTACTCTCCAATAGCTAAGATAACTACTTATGTAGCGTGTAGAGTAACCTAGAACTTCTGCTATTTCAGCAGCCCTCATGGGTCTAGCAAGAAGTAGTACAGCTATTGCTTCTACTAAGCGGCTTCTCGGCCCTGAGCTTTTTGGCTTACTCTCATTTTCTGTGTGTATACCGGAAAGCTCTATTGGGTCTATGGCTTTATTGCTTTGGTGTTTGTTCATTTAAAGCCCCGCATAGTTTACTTATAGACGTAGCTGTAATAGAGGCGAGACGAGACAATAATACCCAGCTCCGTGTTATACCACTTGGATACAAAGAGGGGTGTATCTTCTTGACTGAATTGTTGTTTCAGAAAGATAGCTATCTGAGAGAGTTTGAAGCTGTAATAACCCGGATTGAAGAGAACAAGGTATTCCTTGACAGAACAGCTTTTCATCCAAGGCCTTCTGGAGGGTTGGATGCTGATACAGGTATCTTGATAGGAGATAGTGGTCAGCGAGTACGTGTACTTGATACAATCTTGTATGAGGGCGATGTGGCCCATGTAGTTGATAATCCTACTATCCTCGGTGTTGGTATGAGAGTTCGTGGTATAATAGACTGGGACCGCAGGTATAGGATGATGCGTCTGCACACAGCGAGCCATATACTTGCAGCATTACTTTATGAAAAGTATGGTGCTCGCGTCACGGGTGGCCACATAACTCCTGATGTTGCAAGAGATGATTTTGAAATAAATGTGGAGAACTGGAAGGAAGCTATGAAGCAGGCTCTTGAGGAGACTAATAGGATTGCTGCAAAGTGCATTGAAGTTAAAGTCTACTGGTTACCCAGAGAGGAGGCTCTTAAGCTGCCTGGTCTTGTTAAGCTTGCTGATAGACTTCCACCTAATGTTGATGTGTTAAGGATTGTTGAAATACCTGGAGTTGATGTGCAGGCTGATGGCGGACCTCATGTGAGGAATACTTGTGAGATAGGGGAGGTTGAGCTTGTTAAGCTTGAGAGTAGGGGAAAACGCAGGAAACGTGTCTACTACAGGTTGAAAGGGTAAAGTTAGGCAAGTACCGCTAGTGCAAGTATCAGCATTATTATCCATAGTATCGGGTTTCGTCGTAGTATTTTTGCGCCGTCTAATGGGTCGAATGGCAGTAGGTTGAAGAATGCTATCCATGCATTTATCTCTATGAATCCTCTAAGTAGGAGAGGGTAGGGTGTTAGGGGTGTGAGTAGACGGGCGATTATTGCCAGTGCTATGTTTGATGCTGGCCCTACAGCTGCTATTAGGTCCTCCCTGCGGTTTGTTGCCCAGAATCCGTGGCATATTATGGATACGTAGCCAGGTGCTATTATTGCGAATTTGAATGTTAGTGGTAGGCTGTTTATTAGCCCAGAGAGTAATGTAAGTAAGAGCCCGAATCCTGTTAGTACGAAGCCTGCAATGCAGCCCTGTCTCTTAGCTACCTCTCTGTGGGCAGACTCGTGGACTATGAAGCCTATCAGTGCTCCAGTAAGTATTCCAGCTTCTATGCCAAAGGGTTTGAATACTATGCGGTAGAGGTATATACCCTCAAGCGCGAATGCGGCAGCTAGGGCTCCTACTAGTAGTGTTGGCCAATGCCCAAAGTATATTGGCTCGCTGCGCATTGCGCTCATATCGTTTCTACACCTCGCAACACTCTGAGTACTGTCTCCTCTCTGTAGTCTACTATGACCCTAATATAGCCTTCAAGCTCTTTATCTAGATTAGGGTCTCCTGTATCAACATAAAGGCTGTGGAGCCTTGACAGCTTCGACCTAGTGGCTACTACTATTATTGATTTGCGCCCACCTGCTTCTCTGATCACGCGTGGTGATATTTGTTGGTTTCCACGACCAAGGATGTAGCCCTGTCCCCCTATAGGTGTTAGGACTATGCGCACTTCTCCTCCTTTCTCACGATGGCGCTTTACTATATTGTAGAGTGTCTCTTCATCAGCGTCCTCTGCTAAGAGCTTCTTATTATGTACTACGTCAACTCCGAGGAGGGTCTTATTTATACCCATTTGGGCTGCTATAGTCTTTACTGTCGTGCCGGGGCCTAGTATGTATAATGCACATGGCTTGTAATATTCTTCAATGAAGTATCTAGCAATACCTTGCATGTTTTCCTCTTCGTCCGCAGTTAATTGTGTGGGTTGCTTAGAGACGCCAACAAGCATTTTATGGCAAAACGTTTTAGATACAGCATATATTTTTACTGAGAGTATCCCCTTCCTATACTGTTCCTCGTCTATGTCAAGGATCTCTGCATAGCACTCAGCTCTAGCAACCCCTTTTGCCCAGTCAACTAATATGTAGGCTGCAGCCTCAGGTGTGCGTGCAAACACGGAACTATACATCTTTACGCCGCCAGGAACACCCAGCAACGGAATGTCCTTAAACCCCGTCTCTTGAAGCGCTTGATAAACATCTCTTGCAGTTCCATCACCACCAACAAAGACTACGGCTTCTGCACTATTCTTTAAGCATTCTCTAACTGTGCTAATTGTGTCTTCACGTGATGTAGGCCACGAGGAGGGCTCGTAGACTACTTCATAAATCATTCCTGTATCTCTTACGTAGTTAAAGCCCATTAAACCACCAGCTGTTAATACTTCAAGCTCAGCCTTCTCAGCTCCTATTAGTTTCACAAGTATTTCCACAAACCTCCTAGCCCTTTCTGGTGCTACAAGTCTTGCACCGCGCTTGAGAGCTGTTAGGGCGACTTCACCATCACTCCCCTTTAGTGCTAGAGGCCCACCGATACCGGCAAGAGGATTGACAACCATGCATACGCGTCTAGTCACGGCACTACCTACCCCCCATTAGCGATACTACACGCCTCTAACATAACATACCAGGCTAAACTATGGTTGCTCTGAATCTCCAAGTACGTAGTATTCCTAAGTTATTATGCAAACGATTATCTTAATTTCTAGCCTGTAGGGACAGTGTTTGTGGGTATGCGTAGTGGTTGAGAGTAGCGGCGTCCTTGGCAGGAGAGGGCGGGTTTTATTCTTTGGGAGATTCCAGCCTTTCCATTTAGGTCACATGGCTGCACTTGAGTGGTTACTTGAGAGATACAATGAAGTCGTAATACTTGTTGGTATGGCTGATGAAAGTCATACATGGATGAACCCTTTTACTGCGGGTGAAAGACTGTTAATGATACGTGTAGCTTTAGAACGTCAAGGCATAGACTTTAAGAGAATAGTCACAGCAACGATTCACACTCTGCGAGTATATACAGGTAATGCTGGCTACGTGCTTAACTATGTACCTCCTGTTGATGCTGTAGCCACAGCTAACCCGCCAGTCCGTAGGGCTTTTAGAGACGCTGGTGTCAAGATAGTGACCCCACCCCTCATAAATAGGCATAAGTGGTGTGGTGAGTACATACGTAAACTTATGGTTCTGGGTAATGATGAGTGGAGAGAACTTGTCCCCTCAGGGGTTCCTGAAGTCATTGACGCTATTAATGGTGTAGAGCGTGTGCGCGAGATTGCAGAGGATAATTATGCTCCAAGCTTAGAGGCCGTTGTTAAGGCGTGTATGAGTGCTGAGCAACAGTGAAAACAATGCGGCTTATTAAAGATGGCAAAGAAGCTAGAGTCAGCTGTATGGCATTTATCGAGGTCTCTACGATACTCTACGGCAAGTTCGCGTGGTACACCTGGTAGAAGAACATTGTTGTCTAGTATTGCGCCGAGAAGTGTTATGTGAGAAGAGTCTTCAAGGTTTATTGTGAGTATGTCGCGTATCCTTATTAGTTTGTTTAAGGCGTCAGCTATAGTAGATTTATCTACTCTGATCGAGCAACAAGTAGTGTCTTTATCTATGACACTTACTGGTCTGAGGAGTTCTCTGGCCTTAGAGGTGAGCCAAGCTCCTCCCCTATTCTGCTCTATAAGCCCCAGATTGCGTAGAGTAATTAGTAAATTTCTTGTCCTCTTCTCGCCAAGGCCAAGCATAGAACTCAGCTTTATTCGGCCAAGAGGTTCATGGTACTTTAATGCTATCAATATTGTTATAGAGTCTATGACGTCTCTTCGCTTTGGCCTAAGGCTAAGTATTAGTGCTACGAGGTTCCTCACGTCTTCCACTTTGCCTCCCTCTATCTAAAATCCTCGGCACAGAATTGGATAATGTGGATCCACTTGACACCTCTCTCATCCATGCATCCTCATTAATCTTGATTCCCTGCTCGGCTAAGTAGGCTGCAAGCTCGCGAGCTGAGAGTTCATTTGCTGAGAGTACAGCCCTCTTTATCTCGTCCCAGGAAGCCCTAGCCTTTATT